>JAFPBB010000030.1 GCA_017390585.1 Tidjanibacter sp.
ATAACAAAACTTTTCTTTCCATTGTCTTTAATTTGTGACATTGTTTAATAATTATTATTGCAATTATTCTTAAACCACGCCGACACAATCGGCGCAGTTAGACTGTGTGTCTATCAAAATATAAGAGGATAGACACACGAAAACAAGAGTTTTGACCAATATTTGAGGTTTTTTCTCAAATTTATTTGCATTTCGTGTTGTTTTGCATTATATTTGCACACAACTACACTAACAACACTCAAAAAATCTCTTACTATGTTATTGGAATTCACTTGTGCAAATTTCAGGTCAATTAACCATAAGTGTACGTTATCTTTAAGAGCCCAAGGACTCTCGGATGTGCCCAAGGATAATGTATGTCATATCACAAAAAATGTCAAGGTGCTGCGAACGGCTGCATTGTACGGTGCAAATTCAAGTGGTAAAACGAATGTTATTTGTGCATTTCTGTTCATGGTTCACCACGTTGTAGAATCAGTTAGGTTAAATGACAGCGACAAGCTTAGATATGACCCATTTAGATTAAGTCTCACTTCAGGAAAACCAACATTTTTTGAAGCAGTCTTTATTGTTGAGGGAAGAACATTTCGCTATGGATTTGAATTTAACGAATCACGCATTATGGGAGAGTGGTTATACTCTTCTCCCATCGGAGGTAAACGGGAAAAGTGTTTATTTATTCGTACCGAAGATGGTATTGGTGTTAACGGGAAAAACTTCCCAGAAGGTATCGGTAAGGAGGCGAGTACAAACGACAATAGGTTGTTTGTTTCATTGTGTGCACAATTAAAGGGTGAAATTTCACAAGCAATCATCTCAAAATTTGAGACAATGAATGTTATCTCTGGATTGGAAAGCAGGGGGTATTCTACTTATTCAAAGGTGATGTTACACACAAAGCGTGAGGGATATGATGGTGCCATCAAATTCTTTGATAGGGTTCAATTGGGTTTTAATGCTATTGAAACAAAAGAAAAGGATTTTGATGAATCTGCGTTACCACAAGATTTGCCAGCCGAGATGAAAGAGGGTCTTGTAAGGCAGTTTAGTGGCAAAAAAGCCATTGAACTGTTTAGTCGCCACAATGTGTATGACAAAAGCGGAACCGTTGTTGGAAGTACAATTTTTGACATCAACGAAGAGTCAGAGGGAACACGAAAATTAATTGTTTTGTCAGGACCTATTTTTGATACATTGGCGAATGGCAAAGTTCTTTGGGTCGATGAATTGGATGCAAAAATGCACCCGTTAATTTCCAAACATATTGTTGAGTTGTTCAACAACCCTAAAACCAATCCTTATAATGCACAGCTAATCTTCTCGACTCATGATACGCATCTATTATCTTCCAAATTATTAAGAAGAGACCAAATTTGGTTTACAGAGAAAGATAAAATGGAGCAAACCGATTTGTATAATATGATGGATATTGACTTGCCAGATGGAAGCAAGCCTCGTAATGATTCCAATTACGAGAGAAATTATATTGCTGGAAGATATGGCGCAGTTCCATTTATTCTAAACGACTAGGCCATGGCAAATATAATCAAGATAGATAACGCTCTCTTAAAACGGCAAAAACGAAAAGAGGCGAAACAAACACGGAGAAAGAAGATGTCGTGTCGCATTTTGATTGTGGCCGAGGGTGAGAAAACAGAACCCAAATATTTTGAACATTTCGCAATTAAACATAATGATTATTTTGTTTATGAAGTAAAATGTGATGGAATAGGAGAAAATACATTGTCGGTTGTTGGGAAGGCTATTGAATTAAGAGATTCTCAACCCGAAAAATACGATAGTGTCTGGGCAGTCTTTGATAGGGATGATTTCCCAGAAAACAACTTTAACTCTGCTATTGCTAAGGCAAATGCCAATGGCATTAATGTTGCTTGGAGTAATGAGGCCTTTGAATTATGGTATTTATATCATTTTCAAAATAGGATTACTGCTATGAGTCGAGATGAATACAAAAAAGCGATATCTAAAGCCGTAAACAACTCTGGGCTATGGAGGGGTAAAGTTCCCTATAAATACAACAAGGGGAGCGAGGATAATTATATGATTATGACTAAATATGGCAACATGGAACAAGCCATTAAGAATGCGGAACAACAACATCAAGTGTTTTTAGATACTAGATATGCCACTCACAACCCTTGTACAACTGTATATAAATTGGTTTTACAACTATTGAATAGAGATGAAGAATTGATTAATGCAGTAATGGAGAAAATAAATATGCAATAGTCTGTGTGTCGAGGGTTCTTCTCTGTGACGATAGTCTCGGCATGGTTGGGTGTATGTATCCCTACCATATAGTGTTGTCGGCAGGGATACATGGTCAAGACTTTTTAGTGAGGAAAGTTGCTTTCTCGGGGTAGTATTCTTTCAACCACTCGATGAACTCCACAATCTTCAAGTAGTCCTCTATGAAAGTTCGATAGTCTGGCAGGTTGAGGCACAAGGAAGGCCTCCACATTTGTGGAGGCTTTTTTGTTAGGGAAGGGCTCCGATTCTATTATAGGTGGAATGTTTTATGCGGGGAGCGATGGTGTTACCTATCCCCCAAACCCCCTTTCTGTAAAGGGGGCTTGTCGCTACGCTCCGTTCACAAGGAAGGCCTCCACATTTGTGGAGGCTTTTTTGTTGGGGAAGGGCTCCGATTCTATTGTTGGTGGCAATGTTTTGTGCGGGGAGGGAGTGTTCGACCACCCCTCCAAACCTTCCCTTTCGTAGGGGAGGCTTTTTTGTTGGGGAAGGGCTCCGATTCTATTGTTGGTGGCAATGTTTTGTGCGGGGAGTGGTGGGGCGAAATTTTTGCGTAACCTTGCGCCAAGTTTTGCCACGGGCGGATTACTATTTTTAGCAATTGGCTGTCCAAGCAACGAGGGAGTGCGGTCTGCATTCCCTTTCATTTTTCAGCCATCTCCATACCATCACAAAGGGGGATTTGATCTTTGGGGCAAAAGAATCTCTCCCCTTATTATAATATAGTATCCCTCGTGTAATGCGGCGCAAGTCGCAAGGAGACAAGCTGTTGCGACGCTCCATTTCAGATCTACGAACCGCACTGTTAGAGGCAAGAGAAACAAGCCGACCCCTGTGGCCTTATTGAGAATGCTATGTATGGACACCAACGATTTTCGGCGAAGCAATCCCCAGATAATGTTGCTCAATTTGGCGGCTGCAATAAGGGCAATCCATAGCCACATCCATTGGGGCAAGCAAATCGCGGGCAACAATTTAGAGCAGACAACCACCACAAAAATAAGGTCGGCAGCGGTGTCGAATTTTGCGCCAAAACCACTTGTGCTGTTTGTCTTTCGCGCAACCGTGCCATCTATCATATCACTGAATCCGCAGAGGAGATATGTGGCATAAAAGCCCGCTGAAAACAGCGGAAAGAGGAGCAGCACAAAAGCGCCGAGGATACGACTGCCCGTGATAATATTTGCAATGTGCGCCCTCATTATTTAGCAACGAACTACCTTTAGCGCTTCTTCGAGAGGGCCAGCAGCACGCCGAGTGCTATGCCAAGCAGGGCGGCAAAGAGTACGCGTTGTTCCGGGGGGAGCAGGAAGGTGATGGTGTGGGCTGGGTACCAAAAGAGTGGGATGGTCTTCTTGAAAACAAAGCCCCACTGCGCCTGCCAATCAATAGAGGCAAACCTCTCGGCCATAGGGATGGGGGTCACAAGGGCCTTGAGCGAGCCTCCGTGGGCCGCAATGTGGGCGTCGGTAATCTTGTGGAGGGTCATAAAGACCGGCGCAAAGATGGTGTTCATTGCCACCGACACCGCCAGCGCCACCCACAGTTTATCCATCGTGAATCCCTCCGCCACAAAGCTCTCAACGGCACCCTCCATTCCCATATACTCCATAAACATCGGGGTGCCCTTGGAGAAGATGATCATTGCCATATTGATGCCCATACCGAGCACGCCCCACACAATCATTCGGGGGAGCACGCCAAAGTTGGGCGTGATGTAACTTCCTGTGGATATGCGACATCCGAGCATCTCACCCATCGTGGAGAGGATGCCGAACTTGAGGAAGCTCATAACCATTCCGTGTGCGGCATTGAAGGCCTTGTACCACTCATAGAGCGGCTCACACACAACAAAGGGGAGGAAGATGGCAACAATTGCCACGGCAAAATAGAGGTCGGTGCGTTTCATAGGTAGTGAGGTTTGGGGGGATGAGTGGGCCAGAATATCGACCACATTTCTATGGCAGATATTCGGCGCAATTGGTGGCCGTTTCGTGGAGTCGGAGCGAGGCGAGTCGCACCTCGGCAGGGAGGGCAGGAGTGATGAGGGAGGCGAAGTGGGCCAGCAGATTCTCGCAGGTGGGCTGCCACTCCACGGCGTGGATGCGCTCGAAATGGCGGCACAGCACCTCGAGGAGCTCCTCGGTCTGTGGGCACTTTCGAAGCAGGAGCGAGTGGTCGAAATGCTCCACCACACACCTCTCCACCACACGTTTGAGTTCGCCGAAATCCATCGCCATACCCATCTTTGCGCCCTGCGCGCACGTTGCAACCCCCTCCACGGTCACCTCCAGCAGATAGGAGTGGCCGTGAATCTGGTTGCACAATCCGTCGTAGCCCACCAGCGCGTGGGCCATCTCGAGTCGGAACTCTTTGGTCAGTCGGAAGTTACTCATCGCAAAGGTGACTTACGTCAATCTGTCGTGTGAAGGGTTGAGAGAGGCTGATGAGGGTTTCGGTCGCAACCACCCCGGGAATCTTCCTCACCTTGTCGCTGAGGGTACGCATAAAGTGCTCATTGTCGCGGCAGTAGATCTTCACGAGCAGGTTGTGTTTGCCCGTGATGAAGTGGCACTCCACCACCTCTGGGATGTCGGCGAGAGCCTTGAGCGTATCCTCCTCCAGCGAGGGTTCCTGGATGCTGATGCCCACAAATGCACACACGTCGTAGCCCAAAATGCGGGGGTCGACAATGAGGTTGGAGCCGAGTATAACGCCCTGCTCGTCGAGTTTCTTGACCCTCTGGTGGATAGCCGCGCCGGAGATGCCGCACTCGCGTGCGATTTCGAGGAAGGGGAGTCGTGCGTTACGCACAAGGAGTTGGAGAATCTTGCGGTCGATTCTGTCGAGTGAAAATTTTGACATAGAGCAAGTGGTGCTAAGGGCGCAGGCTGCGGTGGCAATCGTGTTGGCCGATGGTTTGGTGTCGGCGCCCATTGTGTGGATAAAAAGGTGTCGGGATGGAGATGCACTGCACCCACATCCCGACGCCAAAAAATTCTCCTCTCGGACTATTTGATTACGCCCAGCTCCTTACCAATCTTGGTGAAGGCGGCGATACATTTGTCGAGGTGCTCGCGGGTGTGACCTGCCGACACCTGAACGCGGATGCGTGCCTGACCTTTGGGAACAACGGGGTAGTAGAAACCGGTCACATAGATGCCCTCCTCGAGGAGTTTGGCAGCCATAACCTGCGACAGAGGTGCGTCGTAGAGCATAACGGCGCAGATGGCACTCTGGGTGGGTTTGATGTCGAAGCCTGCCTCGAGCATCTTGGTGCGGAAGTACTCCACGTTCTCCACGAGCCTGTCGTGAATCTCGTTGCTCTCCTCGAGCATCTTGAAGACCTCGATGCTGGCGCCAACCACTGCGGGGGGCACCGAGTTGGAGAAGAGGTAGGGACGCGAACGCTGACGGAGCATCTCGATGATCTCCTTGCGACCTGTGGTGAAGCCGCCCACGGCGCCACCAAATGCTTTGCCGAGGGTGCCGGTGAGGATGTCCACCTGACCGCGGCAGTTGTAGAGCTCGGTAACACCACGTCCGGTGGCACCCACAACGCCTGCCGAGTGGCACTCATCTACCATCACGAGGGCGTCGTACTTCTCTGCCAGAGCGAGAATCTCGTCCATCTTGGCAACGTTGCCGTCCATCGAGAATACGCCGTCGGTAACGATGATGCGGAAGCGCTGTGCCTGTGCGAGTTTGAGGCAGTTCTCCAGCTCCTCCATATCGGCGTTGGCATAGCGGTAGCGCACAGCCTTGCAGAGCCTTACGCCGTCGATGATGGAGGCGTGGTTGAGGGAGTCGCTGATGATGGCATCCTGCTCGGTGAAGAGGGGCTCAAACACGCCGCCGTTGGCGTCGAAGCAAGCTGCGTAGAGGATGGTATCCTCGGTGCCGAAGTAGTCGGCGATGGCCTTCTCGAGCTGTTTGTGGATATCCTGGCAGCCGCAGATGAACCTCACGGACGACATACCGAAGCCTCTATCGTCGAGGGCTTTCTTGGCAGCCTCGATGAGTCGGGGGTTGTCGGAGAGACCGAGGTAGTTGTTGGCGCAGAAGTTGAGCACCTCTTTGCCGCCAACCTCGATGGCAGCCCTCTGGGGCGACTCGATGATGCGCTCTACTTTGTAGAGACCGGCCTCGCGGATGTCGGCGAGTTCTTTCTGCAGATGTTCTTTGATTTTACCGTACATAGTGAATAGTGATTGAAGATTTATTTAGGTTTGAATAACTACACTTTGTCACAAAGATACGACTTTATTTCATAGGTTGGCACACCCAACCACCAAATAATCACACACAGCGGCCCATTTTCACCCCTCGGAGAGCCCTCATTGCTGAGCTATGTTTCTTAATTAGGAGAAAAAACACTATCTTGTTGGCTCTAAAACCCCACTCGCTATGAAATTCCACACCGTCATCCTCCCCGCTTTGGCCTCCCTGCTCCTTGTCGGCTGTGCCACACCTGTCGCTGTCAGCCACCTCTCGCTCGAGGTGCATCGTGACGACATAGACACCTCCGACCGCCCCTTTGAGGTCGACAGCACCCACTGCCATCTCTACCACATTGAGCGCTACGCATCGTCCGCAGAGAACGATGAAGGGCAAATCCTCTACGTCACCCGGAACTCCGATGCGGTCAAATACAACGAGTCGGGACACGTGCTCCGCAGGCACTCGCAGTCGGTGAGCATCTTGGGTCGGAGTGGGGATACCATCCGCCACCATAGTTTCGAACAAAACTACTACAACGACAAGGGCGAGTTGATCGAGCATCACGAATTTGAGAGCGACACCCTGGATAGGGTGTTGCGGTTTGCCTACAACGACAAGGGGCAATTGGTGGAGCAGGTGACACAGTATATGCCCGAGGAGGCGTACGTGCCACTCCTCATCCGCTACACCTACGACCGCTATGGCAACATCTCCTCCGAGGAGTGCTACGAGAACGGCGAGTTGCAATCGCGCACCCTCACCCGCTACAACCGTCGAGGCAATATGCTCGAAAAGTCTCTCTACCGTGGCGACGGAGTCTTGGAGGAGAAGAGAATCTACTCCTACAACCGCTACGGCGACAAGGTCGAAAGCACAAGTATAGAGGAGAGTGGCAAGATGCACTTCATCTGCTGCGGCGATGGCGATATGGAGGTGAACCGCTTTGAGCGCACCTATTGGTTGGAGCACCGCCCCGAGTGGAAGCCCATAGTCAGCTACGACACCATCCGCTACCGAGACACCTACCACAGCCGGGGCAAGATAGCCACATCCCAAAAGTGGGACTCCACGCGAGGCGAATGGCAGACCACACAACAGACGGAGTACAATTCACAAGGGGTACCCACAAAAAGGTACGCCTACGGCCATGAGCAGGGTGTGGTACAAACTTTGACCCTCTACAACTCTCGCGGACTCCCCACAGAGGAGTACACACGCGACCGCAAGAGCGGTGAGCTCCAGATAAGCTTCCGCAAGGAGTACAACGACCGCGGCGATGTCGTTCTCGAACTCCATTACCATCGCTATAGGAAACGCCCCGAGCGCATCTCTGCCCTCTACACCGCCTACGACAGCGAGGGTAACAAGGTGGAGGAGTGGAGCCTCGACTACAACGGCTCGCTCGATTGGCGCACCGTCACCGAATACAAAGATGGCCACGAGGTCAAGGTGGTGCGCTACGGCAAGAAAGGGAAACTGAAATCAACCAAGGTGGTCGAAGCCGAGGGTGATGTGGTCAAGACAACTGTCACCGACCCCGAAGGCACTGTGACAAGCACCTCTATAACGCAGAAAAACGACCAACTTGAGTGGTACCGTGAGTATGACCAAAAGGGTGAGTTGGTCAGAGAAATCCGCTTGGACTACTTCGAGTCTGGGGCAAAGTAACTATTAACAATACTTTAATTCTCTGCCCTCGGTTTTTGTATTTCGATTCTATTAGGTATCTTTGTAGCTCCAAAAACAGAGAACAACACAGAGAGTAAACACATAACAATTAGGTTAGTAACTATGCAGACTATCGACACTTACAATTTTGAGGGCAAGCGCGCCATCATCCGCGTTGATTTCAATGTGCCCCTGAGCAAAGATTTCACAGTGACCGACGACACCCGCATCCGTGCCGCTATCCCCACCATCAAGAAAGTACTCGCCGGTGGCGGCAGCGTCATCCTGATGTCGCACCTGGGCCGTCCCAAGAAAAACAACGACGAAAAATACTCCCTCTCCCACATCATTTCCGCAGTGGAGGCTCGCCTCGGCACCAAGGTGCTCTTCGCAGGCGACTGTATGGGTGAGAAGGCTGCCGAGATGGCTGCTGCACTCAAACCCGGTGAGGTGCTCCTGCTCGAGAACCTCCGCTTCTACGCCGAGGAGGAGGGCAAGCCCCGCGGTCTGGCAGAGGATGCCACCGACGAGGAGAAGAAGGAGGCCAAGAAGGCTGTGAAAGAGAGCCAGAAGGAGTTCGTGAAGAGGCTCGCTTCCTATGCCGACTGCTACATCAACGACGCCTTTGGCACCGCACACCGTGCCCACGCCTCCACCGCACTCATCGCCGACTACTTCCCTGGTGACAAGATGTTCGGCTACGTTATGGAGGGCGAGTTGAAGGCCATCGAGAGCGTGATGGAGAACCCCGCACGTCCCTTTGTGGCAATCGTTGGCGGCTCGAAGGTGTCGACCAAGATCTCCATCATCGAGACCCTTATGGAGAAGTGCGACAAGATTATCATCGGTGGCGGTATGACCTACACCTTCTCGGCTGCTCTGGGTGGTCAGGTGGGCAAGTCCATCTGTGAGCCCGATATGTTCGAGACCGCGCTCAACATCCTCAAGAAAGCCGAGGAGAGGGGCATCAAATTTGTGATGTCGCCCGACGCACTCACCTGCGACGACTTCTCCAACGAGGCCAACACTCAGGAGGCTTCGGTGAGGAACATCGATCCTGCTTGGGAGGGTGTCGACATCGGCTCGGAGGGCAAGAAACTCTTCCACGACGAGATTATGGAGTGCAAGACCATCCTCTGGAACGGCCCTGTGGGTGTGTTTGAGATTGAGAAGTTCTCCACCGGCTCGCGCGCAGTGGCAGAGGCTATTGCCGAGGCTACCCAGACCAACGGTGCCTACTCGCTCATTGGCGGTGGCGACAGCGTGGCCTGCATCAACAAGTTTGGCCTCGCCGACAAGGTGAGCTACGTTTCCACCGGTGGCGGTGCTCTTCTCGAGTTCATCGAGGGCAAGGAGCTTCCCGGTGTGGCAGCAATCAAGAAATAGGCACCTCGCCCCGAAGAGTATGAATAGGCCGCGTCGCTCTTGAAAAAAAATAGGCCCGTCGCTCTATTCCCACAACAAAAAGCCCGACCAACTTGGTCGGGCTTTTCTATTATTCGAGTGTTGCCGAAAAACCTTTGGCGAGCGTTCTCCTAATTAGGAGCACTTCGACCAGCCACACGAGTGGCAGGTGGGGCATCCGTTCTGGTAGACGAGGGTCTCGTTGCCGCAGTTGGGGCACTTCTGCTTGCTCTTGGTGCCATCCTTGATGTAGCTCTTCAGTGCGCGAGCAACACCCGCCTTCCAGACGTTGATGCCGTCGCTGGTGAACTGCAAGCTATCCACAAGGTTCACCACATCCACGATGGGCATACCGTTGCGCAACACGCCCGAGATGAGCTTGGCATAGTTCCAGAACTCCATATCGAAGAGGCGGGAGATGCCACCGATGGTGTGGGGGTAGCCACCCTTGTCGTTGAAGCGGAAGTCGTAGCGCTTGGTGCCGTCCTCCTCACGCACCTTCACGATCCAACCCTTCTTGACACGTTTGGGGATGAAGAGCTCCTCCTCGTCGAGCTGACCGGTGAAAATCTCATAGGGTTTGCCGTCGTGCAGACCCACAAAGGCGATCCACTCCTCCTTCTCGTTCTTGAACCTCACCACGTCGGCCTCGAGCTCGGCGGGGCGTTTGATGGGAGCTTTGGCCTCGGTGGGGGCGCTGGTTTTGCTCTTGGTGTCGACGAGCACGCCGCTACGCGAGCCGTCGCGGTAGACGGTGATACCCTTGCAACCACACTCCCAAGCGGTCTTATAGACATCCGCAACCAGCTCCTCGGAGACGTCGTTGGGGAGGTTTACGGTGACCGAGATGGAGTGGTCCACCCACTTCTGGATGGCGCCCTGCATCTTCACCTTTGCCACCCAATCGATGTCGTTGGCGGTGGCGTGGTTGTAGGGCGAAGCGGCAACCAGAGCGTCGATCTCGGCGTCGGTCATATCGTTGAGTCGCTCCACGTTGTGGCCCGCAATCTTGAGCCACTCCACAAACTTGTGGTGGAAGACATAGTACTCCTCGAAGCAGTCGCCCACATCGTCCTTGTAGGTGATTTTCACATTCTGGTCGGTGGGGTTCACCTTGCGGCGGCGCTTGTAGACGGGGCGGAAGACGGGCTCAATACCCGAGGTGGTCTGCGACATCAGCGACACGGTGCCTGTGGGGGCAATGGTGAGCATTGCGATGTTGCGGCGACCATAGCGAATCATATCCTCATAGAGCGCAGGGTCGGCCTCGCGGATGCGACGAATCATAGGATTGTTCTCCTCCTTGAGGTTGTCGTACATAGGGAACGAACCACGCTCCTTGGCCATCTTCACCGAAGCACGGTAGGCATTGAGGCAGAGCTCCTTCTGGATGTTCACCGCAAACTCGATTGCCTCCTCGGAGCCATAGGTGAGGCCCAGAGCTGCGAGCATATCGCCCTCGGCGGTGATGCCCAAGCCCGTACGGCGACCCTTGAGTGCCTTCTCCCTGATCTTCTCCCACAACGAGAGCTCCACACGGCGTACATCGAGCTCCTCGGGGTCGCGACCAATCTTCTTGTGGATGAGGTCGATCTTCTCCAGCTCGAGGTCGATGATGTCGTCCATCATCCTCATAGCCATCTCGATGTGGCGTGCAAACTTCTCGTGGTTGAACGAAGCCTCGGGGGTGAAGGGCTTGTCCACATAGCTATAGAGGTTGAGGGCCAGCAGTCGGCAGCTGTCGTAGGGGCAGAGGGGAATCTCGCCACAGGGGTTGGTCGAGACGGTGCGGAATCCCTCGTCGGCATAGCAGTCGGGGATGCTCTCCCTCAACACGGTGTCCCAGAACAAGCAACCGGGCTCGGCGCTCTTCCAGGCGTTGTGGATGATCTTCTGCCACAGAGCCGTGGCGTCGATCTCCTTGGTGTAGAGAGGCTCCTCGGCGTCGATGGGGAACTTCTGCACATACTTCTCACCACTCATCACACACCTCATAAACTCGTCGTCGACCTTGATGGAGACGTTGGCACCGGTCACCTTGCCCTGCACAGTCTTGGCGTCGATGAACTTCTCGGCATCGGGGTGCTTGATGGAAAGGGTAAGCATCAGAGCACCACGGCGGCCATCCTGGGCCACCTCGCGGGTGGAGTTGGAGTAGCGCTCCATAAAGGGAACGATACCGGTGGAGGTGAGTGCGCTATTGAGCACAGGGGTGCCCGAGGGGCGCAGGTGGGAGAGGTCGTGACCCACACCACCGCGACGCTTCATAAGCTGCACCTGCTCCTCGTCCATACGGATGATGCCGCCATAGGAGTCGGCGGGCACGCGGTGACCAATCACAAAGCAGTTGGAGAGGGAGGCAATCTGGAGGTTGTTGCCGATACCGGTCATAGGGCCGCCCTGGGGAATCACATATTTGAAGCCGTCGAGCAGGTCGAAAACCTCCTGCGAGCTCATTGGATTGGGGTAGTTTTTCTCGATGCGTGCGATCTCGTCGGCGATGCGGATGTGCATATCGCGGGGCGAACCCTCATAGAGACGGTTGAACGAATCTTTGAGTGCATACTTATTTACCCAAACCATTGCGGCGAGGTCGTCGCCTTTGAAATACTCTCTGGCGTTGGCCAGCACATCTTCATACTTCAGCTCCTTCAATTCCGAGGACAGGTTCCCTTTCTCCATCTTCTCAGACATAGTTTTGTGTGGTGTTATATTGTATTACTATTTGATTTCCAACTGTTTCCCCGTTGGGGTACTACCGAAAAAAACGACTGCCCAATGAGCAGTGCGGAGGTAGTTGGCGCAATCGGCGCCGAATTTGGCACAAAGTTGCACCATTTTTTTGGGGATTCCCAACAAAGTTGCTCACACTTTATAAACAAGTTATGAACACTCCGCCTAACCCCCTTATTTCGATACGGTTACGCTCACCTTGCCAACCTTACCACCCAATGGTGGTGCCAACTTGGAGACCTTCACCGAAGAGCTAACTATCTGTGGGAACGAACGATAGAGCCTCTCGAGGATGCGCCAACCAACGTTCTCCAGAATGTCCGACGCCACCTGCATCTCCTCGGCTACCTGCTCATAGACAGTGAGATAGTTGACACTTGCCAACAAATCGTCACGCTCGGCCGCATCGGCCACCTCCACCTCCAGGCGAAGGTCGACGTGGTAGCGGTTGCCCACCCTCTTTTCCAGGTCGTAGCATCCGTGGGGAGCGCGAAACTCCATCTGCTCAAGCTCTATCGTAACTCTCATTGCTTCTCTCTCTTTTTTATCAATCCACTCCCTAATTATCAGAAGAGGTAGCCATTGCTCTTCACATCCTCCACGAGGGTGAAAATCTCCTTCCACGCCTCCTCGCCAAAGGTGGTACCAACCACCTCAATGACCTTGCCCGCAGTGATAGCACCAATGGTGCCACACTGACGAAGCTCCAGACCCTGGCACAAACCTGCCAAGAAGCCCGCCGCATAGAAGTCGCCCGCACCTGTGGTGTCGACCCTCTTGGCCGCAGCCATAATGCCTACGTGGATGGGCTCACAACCCCTCTCCTTGATGAGCGCGCCGCGAGTGCCGATCTTCACCACCGCGAGTTCACACCTTGCGGCAATGAACTCCAGCGCCTTCTCGGCCTCCTTCTCGCCACTGAAAGCCTCGGCCTCCTGTTCGTTGGCGAAGATGATGTCGACATATTGGTCCACGAGGTCGAGCAGGAAGGCCCTGTTCTCGAGCACCACATTGTAGCTTGCCAGGTCGATGGCCACCTTCAGGCCACACTGCTTGGCCAATTTGATGGCGTGGCGGATAACCGAGTGGCTCTGGACCATAAATCCCTCGATGTAGAGGCAGTCGTAGCCCTCGAACATCGCGGCCGTGATGTCGGCCTCGCAGAGCTCGAGCGCCGCACCGAGGTAGGTCACCATAGTCCTCTCGCCATCGGGCGAAACGAGCGAGAGGCACCTGCCCGAGCGATTCACGCCGTGGGCCACATAGGGGCGGATGCCGAGGTTCTCGAGGGCCTGCTCATAGAAGTGGCCCGTGGAGTCCTTGCCCACCTTGCCGATGTAGCCCACCTCGGCTCCGAGGCGTGCCATACAGCGGATGGTGTTGCCCGCGCTGCCACCAAGCGAGAGTGTGTGGGGCAGGTCGGCGGTCTCTCCCTGAATCCTGCGTTGGAACTCGGAGTCCACGAGGTTCATACTACCCTTTCCGAGGTGGAGGTTGTGGAGCACGTCGTCGTTGCGGAGGTTTACCAAAAAGTCTGTCAGGGCATTACCGATGCCTATTACTCGCTTGATTTGCATATAGTTTGGGATTTTTGTTCTCTATTGTTTGCCAATCGGCTCACAAAGATAGCCCAAAAGTGCAAATCATCACCCACTTTCCCGAGATAATTTTCATTGTCATATCAAAGATGTAGCCCTCCACATCTACGAAGCGGTGCGTCGCAGGCTCACTTCCACACGACACCTATATATACAATCCTAAGGGGCAACTCACCCAAGAGATTTTCCGACGCTAAAGCCACAGCCCGCGCAGTCGGCGCAGTGGGAAATTCCCGCGACTCCCCAAAGATGTTCCCCTCGGCGGCGAGGCTCGGCACACAACAGCAAGAGAGACTCCCCGAGGCCACATTTGGGTTGGCCGGAGGAGTCTCTCTCGATATTTCAATTCCGCAACTGCGCTATCCGAGGTCGGTGGCAAAGAGGTCCACCTCGCCACGCTCCACCTTGCCATAGAAATCCGCAAGCGAAGCAACCACGGGAGAGATGAGCGACACAACGTCCTCGATGGCCCCCTGCTTGCTCTCGTCGCCCTTGATGCGATAGAGCATAGCCGCATAGAGGGCGCGGAAGCAGAGCTCGATGTCGCCAATGCCGTCGCGCGCGATGACAATTCGCAGTCGGGGCAACTCCTCCTTGAGTGGCGCCCAGAGGGTGCGGTAGTGGGCACCTATGGGGAGCTGGAGAAGCTGGAGGTGGAGATTCTCCACATCGCCCACCAGGTGGAGGGTGTGTGCCAAGTGGCCCTGCTGCTCCTTGCCCTCCTCCTTGAGCAATCCCACGAGGCTCATATACCACATAAAAATCTGCTGTTTCTGCTGCTCGTCGCAGGTGTTTGGCTCGACGAGAGTGGTGTAGATAGCCTCGGGCGAGAAGCGCAAAGCGCGCAGGAGATCTTCGAGTTGCCAGAGGTAGAGGATGTATTCGGCGATGTTTTCGCGGCGTTTTTGTTGTGCAATATACATAGTTGTCTCTTTTGTTCACAAAGATAGCATCATTTTTTTTCATATCAAATTTTTAGCACAACAGGCTGTTGCACACGGCATTAGCGTGGACACGGGGTGGGCGTGGTGAAAATAATTTGGAAAAATATAGTACTATGTATTGCAAGGTACTGAAAAATTTATATATCTTTGTAGTACCAAAAAACAATCAAACTCAACAACAACGTGAACAGACGACTAAGTGTAAAAATTGGTTCAACGGCGTTCTCGATTGAGGAGGATGCCTATCGCGCTCTGGAGATCTACCTCGACGACATCCGCTCGAGGCTCGACGACCAGGTGAGCGCCTCGGAGACCATTGGCGACCTCGAAATGAGGATTGCCGACCTGCTGAGCAATTGGCTCGGAAATCCCGAGGGTGTGGTGGAGATCTACCACGTCCGCCGAGTGCAGGAGACCATCGGCAGACCCGAGGAGTTTGGCGAACTGCGCCAACCCCAAGGCGGCCACAAGGAGGAGGCCGTAAAACGACTCGCTCGCTCCAAGAGCGACAAGGTGATCGGCGGCGTGTGTGGAGGCATCGCTGGGTTTGCCAACATCGACCCCACGCTGCTGAGAATCGTCACTATGTTGCTGGTGCTCTTCGGCGGTCTCAGCCTCTGGATCTACATCATCCTCTGGATCTTCATCCCTATGGAGAGCAAAAACTAACCCACCCCAAAAACCTTTGACAACTATGACATTCTGGCAAGTCCTTCTATCGATTATTTTCCCTCCGCTGGCCGTCATTAGTCGCGGTTGCGGTTCGTTCCTGATTGTGTTGCTGCTGACTGCGGCAGGCTGGGTTCCCGGCGTGATTGCAGCCCTCATCATACTCAACAAGGAGCCCAAATAGCCCCCCCCCCAACACCATTTATACAAACATCACAACTACAAAAAACTGATAAGACTATGGAGATAATGAACGAGCCCAAGAAACTCTACCGCAGTCGCAGCCGTATGATTGGCGGCGTGTGTGGCGGCCTGGCAGAGTACTTCAACATCGACCCCACGCTGGTGAGGGTTATTGCCGCGCTACTCTTCTTCACCCCCTTCGTTCCCGCCATCATTTGCTACCTGGTGGCGTGGATAATCATTCCCGAAAGAGCATAGCCCTATGGTGATAAATGTGGACAACACCAAGGCGCAGATGCGCAAGGGAATACTGGAGTATTGCATACTCTCCATTCTCTCGCGCGAGGACAGCTATGCCCCCAAGATCATCGCCGAACTGAAAGGTGCGGAGATGATTGTGGTGGAGGGTACGCTCTACCCCATCCTCACTCGCCTGAAAAACCTCGGACTGCTCACCTACCGCTGGGAGGAGTCGCCCCAAGGACCACCCCGCAAATACTACTCTCTCACCCCCGAAGGCAGGGAGGCACTGACCGAACTCGATGCCTCGTGGGACGCGCTGGTGGGACAAATCGACACCATCCGTGGTCGCAAGTAGCCCCACCCCAAACAACCCAAAACAAAAGATCAAAATCGACAACCTCTAATAGACAGTAACATTATGGAAGAAATTGTAAGAGTGAAAGTTGCGGGCACCACGCTCGCACTCTCAAAGGGTGCCTACGCCGTGCTCTCCCACTTCCTCGACAACACCGAGCGAGCCTATGCCGACTCCCCCACCAAACACGCCCAGGTGGAGCAGACAGAGAGCCGCATTGTGGCCACACTGCTCGAAAGGCAGAGCGCCAACGTGGTTGTGGAGCGAGGAGTGATGGAGATGGTGGTGGCCTCGGTGGGCTACCCCGAGGGCTACACCCCCACTGGCTCACCCGAAGGTGTGAAAATCCCCAACACCACACCCAAACCCGAAGCACCCAAGAGCGAGGTGGGCACATTGGGCCACATCGTAATCATCTGCGGCAAGGTCATCCTCGGCTTTATGCTGGCCGTGTGGATTCTCGCCGCCCTGGGTGTGCTCATCGGCTGCCTCTCGCTGATGTTCATCGGCGACGTCTGGGCCGAATATATGGCACTCCCCATCGAGGGAATCTCGCCCGTGGTCTTTGCAGGACTCGTGTGTGCCGTTGTGGTGCTCTTTATGGGCATTGTTGCGGACCTGGGCTTCAGGCTCATCGCGGGTCGCAGAATCAACTTCCGCAAGCTGGCTGTGGGCGGCGTAGTGTGGCTCATCTTCCTCGTGTGGCTCATCTTCTCCTCGTTCCGCAACATCGACAACTGGGTGATTTGGGCCCATCAATCGGAGGCCAAAATCGAGCAGTGGGAGCGAAATCTCGAGGAGTTCGAGGATGAGTTTGAGGATAGGCTGGAGTCGGCCCTACTCGGCGTGCCCACATCGATGGCGGGGGAGGGTAACGACACCCACATCACCATCCAGCTCTACGACCTCGGCGACACCCTCAAGCTCGAGAGGCTCTGCGAGGAGTTCGATGAGCTCTACCGCTACGACGACTACATCGAAGCATTCCTGCTTGGTGGCGAGGCGGTCACCATCGACGTGGCCATTTCGGTGGAGAACGACATCGTCACCCGCAACACCACCATCACCACCCCCGGCGACGTGATCAACATCACCGTCGACGTCGACCGAAAAACCAACAACCTTCTGCAATACAAAATCGACAACTAAACCACTACAACTATGGAAATACTGAACGATGAAAAAAGCTGTGAGGCAACCCCCAAGAGCACCCTCACAAACTCCTCCTACCTCTTTGCGGGTATCCTTATGATGGGCTGCGGCCTCGTGTGGCTCCTGAGCAACTACCACCTCGTGGGTCCTGCATTTATGGATGCCTTCTTCTCGTGGCAAATGCTCATCGTGGCCGTGGGCGGATGGCTCCTCTGCACCCGCAATTGGACCCTCGGAGGAGTGGTTACGGCGGCAGGTGTGGCGCTCCTTCTCTTCGACGTTCTCAACGTCTACATCTCCTTTGAGAGGCTTGTTCTGCCACTGCTTGTGGTGGTGGGAGGCGTGGCTTGCGTGGTCAAAGCGCTCCAGAAATAGCTCCCCGAGGGGAGAAAATGTGGAAAGAGGCGGTTTTTCGTGAAGAAAAATCGCCTTTTTCTCTTCTCCTCTCGCGGAATGTTTCTATCTTTGTAGGTTAAAATAAATGTAGCACTACTATGGCATTAATCGACAAAATCAACGACCTGCTCGGCAGGATTGAAAACTTCAACCCAACCACAGCAGCAGAAATAGAGGAATTCCGCATCCGCATCCTCGGACGCAAAGGCGAACTCAACGACATCCTCGAGGAGTTCAAAACCGTTCCCGCAGAGGAAAAACGCGTTCTCGGTCAGCAGATTAACTCGGTGAAAAACAAAGCCAATGAGCGCATCGCAGCAGCCAAAGAGGCTCTCGACAACGCTCCCGTGGCTGCCACCTCCAGCGGCGACCTCACCCGTCCCGCACTCGGCGAAAACCTCGGCTCGCGCCACCCCATCTCCATCGTGCGCAACGAGATCTGCGAGATCTTCTCGCGCCTGGGCTACACCGTGGCCGACGGACCCGAGATTGAGGATGATTGGCACGTCTTCTCCGCACTCAACTTCGCACCCGAGCACCCCGCACGCGATATGCAGGACACCTTCTTCATTGAGAAGAATCCCGACATCCTGCTGCGTACACACACCAGCTCCATCCAGGTGCGTACTATGGACCACCAGAAGCCTCCCATCCGCGTAATCTGCCCCGGTAGGGTATTCCGCAACGAGGCTGTGTCGGCCCGCGCACACTGCATCTTCCACCAGATTGAGGGTCTCTACATCGACGAGAAGGTGTCGTTTGCAGATATGAAACAGTCGCTCCTCTACTTCGCCAAGGAGTACTTCGGCGAGCAGACCCAAATCCGTATGCGCCCCTCCTACTTCCCCTTCACCGAGCCCTCGGCAGAGGTGGATGTGTCGTGTAACCTCTGCGGCGGCAAGGGCTGCAATGTCTGCAAGGGTACCGGCTGGCTGGAGATTCTCGGCTGCGGTATGGTGGACCCCAACGTGCTCGAGGCCAGCGGCATCGACAGCACCAAGTATAGCGGCTTCGCATTTGGTATGGGTATTGAGCGCATTGCAATGTTGAAGTTCGGCGTGAAGGACCTGAGGCTCTATTTCGAGAACGACCTGAGGTTCCTCAGCCAATTCGACTCGGCACTCTAAACCACTCCCCCACCACAGAAACAGACAATGAACAAGAGAATCGCTCTATGTATCACCATCCTCACTCTCTGCCTGCTCTCGTGTGCAACCCTGCCACAAAGGGGCGGAGAGAGGAGTCTGATGGAGATACCCGAGTGGTTCGATAGCGACTCCCTGCGTGCGGCCTACCTCTACACCGAGGGTGTGAGGGTGGCCGCCACGGAGGAGGATTCGGAGGCCGCCCTCCCCTACTTCGAGCAGGTCCTCCGCATAGACTCCACCCACACCCCCACCCACTACCGACTCGGCGAATATTTCTCCCGCAGCGACGCATCCAAGTCGCTCTACCACAGCCGCAAAGCTCTCGAGGGGGACTCCCTGAATACCGACTATCTCACCCGGATGGGTTATTCGCTCATTGGCGTGGGCGAACTCGGTGCCGCGCGCACCTGCTTCGAAAAGCTCACCCGACTCGACCCCAAAAATGCCAACCACTATCGCACCTCCGCAGCCCTCTTTGCCGCAGAGGGTATGCCCCATATGGCCATTGCCACCCTCGACTCGGCAGAGCATAAGTTTGGGCGCATCAAGGAGTTGGCCGACTACAAGCGCTCGCTCCTGTTGGAGGTGGGTATGGTTACCCGAGCCATAGAGGAGGCCGAGGCGGCCATTGCAAACACCCCCTTCGACCCGAGCAACTACCTCTTCCTCGGCGAAATCTATGCCCACAGGCAGCAGGATTCGCTCGCCGAGGCCAACCTTCTCAAGGCCGAATCTCTCGCCCCCGGCAACCCCCTTGTGGATCTCTCGCTCGGCAACTTCTACCACAGGCGCGGACGCGAGGAGGAGTTTATGAGAGTGACCAAGCGACTCTTTCTCAACGACGAGGTTACCCCCGAGCACAAGCTCCGCATCTACAACGAGATGCTCGTGGAGGACCCCGCGTTTTTCCGTCGCAACTTCTTTGCAGTCAACTCGTTGGCCTCGATTCTCTACGTCAAATACCCCGACCACTTCGAGGTGGCAATGAGCTATGCACGCCACCACCTTCGCACGGGCGATGTGGACGTGGCTCTCGATCTGCTGAAAAAGCTCGCCGCCGACCCCACCAAACCCGCCGATGCGCTCTATGGGGTGATTGAGCTTGAGCGTTACCTCGGGCGACGCGACTCGATGATGCACTACGTCGACCTCGCCATAGCCCGCCATCCCAACGACCACACCAACTATCTCCTCAAGAGTCAGGAGCTCCTCGCCAAT
>JAFPBB010000031.1 GCA_017390585.1 Tidjanibacter sp.
CCCTCTTCCGCCCCACCAAAGGCGGGATAGCACCACCACACAAACTCGCAAGAAATGGAATCGTCACTCCGCCACATAGTGGTCATTCAACTCGGTTCGCTCTCCAATGCGGCCATCTGCGTTCACGCCCTCCGAGGATTGGTCCGCGACTTTCCCGAGGTGAGGGTAACCGTTGTCACCCACACAGCCCACCTCCCCCTCTTTCGCAACCTCTCCGGCTTGGAGTTTGTGTGTGCCGACCAGACCAAATACAGAGGTCTTGTGGGACAGTTGCGCCTCCGACGCGACATCCACCGTCTGCGTCCGGGTGCCATTGCCGACCTCACCGCCACCCCACTCTCACGCCTGCTCTCGTCGACCCTCACCCCCTGGAGGTGCAAAGTGGCTCGCCTGCGAAACCCACGCCTCGAGGGCAAAGAGCTCACGCGCAAGTATCGCAAGGTGATGGTGCAACACCAATCGCTCTCGTCTCGCTCACGCGACCTCTTCGGTTCGCTCGGCCTACCCTTTTGTATGCCTGCACCCGTACGTCGTACGCGCGCGGTTGAGTTGCCCGCTGCGGTGGAGATTCTGGCTGGCGAGAAGAAGGGACAGTGGGTGGGCGTCGCCCTGCTCACTCCCCACCACGGCACCTGCTACCCCATCCCACTCTCCGCCAAACTCGTGGATTTGCTCGCCGAACGCTACGACAAGCTCTTCCTATTTGGCCGTGGCGAGTATCAGCGCCAATTCTGTGAGGGTATGCAGATGCTCCACCCCAATGCCATCTCCGTGGCCGAACGCCTCTCGCTTTCGGAGGAGATGGATATGCTCTCTATGTTGGATGCTGTGGTGACTGTCGACTGCGACATTCTCAGCCTCGCGTCGCTTGTGGGCACCCCCGCCATCTCCATTTGGGGAGCCACCCACCCCTTCCTCGAGTCGAGTGGCTACGGTCAGGACCCCAAGAACTCCATCCAATGCACTCTCCCCTGCCGCCCCTGCTCCACAAGCGGACGCAGAAAATGCCTATTTAGCAACTACGAGTGTATGCACTCCATCACCCCCGAGATGGTTTTCTCTCGGGTCAAGAGCGTCACCGGACGTCGCACACCAAGCACCCCCTTTGTTAACAAAGAAAATTATTAATTTTTTTTAGTATTGCGCCGAGCCTCCATAACCGCTATGATTATCAACCATTTGCGGAGGCCGGAAAGTGTGGTGGCGTGTAAAATTAACGTTAAATTATTATTAAAAAATTTTAATATATTTGGAAATCTCGTCTAAATGCCCTTATCTTTGCACCGAAGTTTTAAGGTTCATTTAGGTTAGTAGTTTTAGGTTAGTAGAAGCAGGGTTAGAAGTGATTCTATCCCCTGTTTATCAAAAGGTCACGATTTCGATTAAATCGTGGCCTTTTTTTTTATTTTTCCCCATTCCTCCCATCTCTCCCATCTGCTCTCCCTTCAATGGCACTTTTTTTCACTTTTCCTAGCCTAAAAGTAGAAAGGGTAATAAAAAACACGAAAACTCATTTGGTTTTTTGAGTTTTTCACTCTACCTTTGCAACGATTTTCGCGTGTGCGCCGCTTTTCGCGTGTGCGTGGCGTACTAATTACGGAGTGTATTAAATCAATCATAATGACCGAACACAAAATTAACGACAACAGGGCGCGAGTCATCTCGGTGGCCACGAGGCTCTTTCTCAAGAGCGGCCTCAAGGCGGTGAGGATGGACGATGTGGCCCACGAGTGCGGCATCTCCAAGCGCACCCTCTATGAGCTCTTCGAGGACCGTGAGCACCTTATTATGGGGTGTCTGGACGAGCAGTGCAGAGCTCAGGGCGAGGAGCACCAGGAGCTAATGGTGGGTGCTGAGAATGTTCTGCACGCTTTTTGGCTACTGTTCAGCCAGAAAAAAGAGTCCTCCTTCATCGATGCCACAATAGTTGACGAGCTGAGACGTTATTATCCCAAGGCTTTTGAGCACCTGATGGTGAATGTCCACGAGATTATGGTGCGCAAGATCTATGAGCAGTTGCGCAAGGGTGTCAGCGACGGGCTCATTGTGGAGTCGCTCGACTTGGAGTTTTTCTCGCGTGCGATGACCAATTATATATATGGTCTGGGCCTCATCCAGCACAACACCTCCATCACGGGCGTGGTGCTCAACGAGCAGACCATCCCGAGTGCGGTGCTCATCTTCCTCAGGGGCATATCCACCGAGCGAGGAAGAGAGTACATTGACGAAAGAATATTAAAAACACAATAAGAAATGAAGAGAAAAACTATCATTGCACTTTTGGCGCTGCTTACTGCGGGCAGTGTGAGTGCGCAACAGCTCCAACTCTCCCTCGAGAAGGCCCTCGACATCGCCCTCTCCGACAACCCCACCATCAAGGTGGCCGATATGGAGATCCAGCGCCAAGATTGGGTGCGTAAGCAGACCGTGGGCAGCCTCTTGCCCAACATCTCCATCTCCAGCCAATACTCCTACAGTATCGTCAAGCAGGAGATGGCCAAAGGACTCTCCTTCGGTGCGGACAACTCCATCAGCAACTCCGCACAGCTCACCCTCCCACTCTTTGCTCCCACCGTCTATGAGACCCTCAAGATGAACAAAACTCAGATGGAGCAGGCTGTGGAGAGCGCTCGCAGCTCGAAAATCACCCTCGCCAATGAGGTGAAAAAAGGATACTACAACATCCTGCTGGCCGAGCAGTCGCTGGCTGTGCTCAAGGAGAGCGAGAAATCCATTGCCGAGACCGTGAAGAACACGGAGGAGATGTACAAGCAGGGACTCGCCTCGGAGTATGACCTCCTCTCGGCGCAGGTGCAACTCTCCAACCTCCGCCCCACAATCGTTCAGACCGAGAACTCCATCAAGACCTCCAAGTTGCTCTTTAGGATGTACTTGGGTCTCCCCGCCGAGACCGAGTTCACACTCATCGGCACCCTCGACGACTTCGCCGATGAGGTGGCCCTCGCGTCGCGTCCCACCAACGAAATCGACCTCTCGAGCAACGCCGACCTCCGAGCACTCGACCTCCAGGCCAAGATGCTCGAGCACCAACTCCAACTCACCAACGCCTCGCGTCTGCCCACCGTTGCCGCCTTCTCGAGCTTCATCTACTCGGGTAACGACAACACAATGGACTTCGGCAGCATTATGGGAGGCGGTATGGGCGGTGCCACCGGAGGTGGCTCGACAGGAAGCAAGCCCGCAACCAAGAAGGAGTGGTGGTGGCAGAACCCCCTCTCGGCAGGTGTCTCCATCAGCATCCCCCTCTTCTCGGGCGGTCGCAACATCAACAAAGCACACGAAATCCGCAACTCCCTCCACCAACTTTCGTTGCAGAAAGACTATGTGCGTCAGAGCATTGGCGTGCAAGTGGAGAGCGCCTTCAACAACATCCTCACCGCGCGTGAGAAGATGACCTCCAATGAGATCACTGTGCGCCAGGCATCCAAAGCCTACGACATCGCCCTTGTGCGCTACAACGCAGGCAACGGCACCATCCTGGAGCTCAACTCCTCCGAGCTCTCGCTCACACAAGCAAAGCTCAACTACTCACAAGCCATCTACGACTACCTTGCCGCACGAGCCGACTATGAGAAGATCATTGGCGAGGGTTTCGAGGTGGATGGCACCCCCGCCACAGAGCCCACCGCCGAGCAGGAGGCCGAGTAGAGACCTTCATCCAACCCCAAGCGAAATAACACAAAAGTAGAACGATAGAGCGGCCCGCAAAGCCGAAACAGAAGAGAAACTAAATTATGAAACGCAACCTCATCATTGCACTGACAGCCACCCTCGCTGCACTCACCCTCACCTCCTGTGGCGAGGCCAACAAGCCCAAGAGCGCCACAGTTGCAGCCCCTGCACAGGGCGCCATCCTCACCAAAGTAGCCCCCGTGGTGATGATGGATGTGGCCGAGACCGTGGACTTCACCACCACCCTCCTCCCCTACAAGAAGAGCTTCATCACCCCACAGATGGCTCTCCGCATCGACAACATCCTCGTGGAGGTGGGCGACCACGTCAAGAAAGACCAACTCGTGGCCACACTCGACAAAAATCAGTATAACCAGAGCTCCGTACAGCTCAAAAATGCTGTGCAGAACCTCAAACGTATGAAGAGCGTCTATGAGGCAGGCGGCGTGAGCAAGTCGCAAATCGACGAATTGGAGACCTCGGTGACCGTTCTGCGCGAGACCGTGGCCAACCTCGAGCGCAACATCGAGCTCCGCAGCCCCTTCGACGGCGTCATCACAGGCCGCTACAACGAGCCCGGCGACCTCTTTGCAATGGCCGGTAATGCCGATGGCGGCATCGGCATCCTCCAGGTGATGCAGATCGACAAACTCAAAGCCCAGGTGGCCATCTCGGAGAAATACTACCCCCAGGTTCACAAAGGTATGAAGGTGGAGGTTAGCTCCGAGGTCTACCCCGACAAGGTGTTTGAGGGCACCGTGAACATCGTCTACCCCGCCATCAATGCCCAGACCCACACATTCAATGTGGAGATTGTGGTTCCCAACGCTCAGGAGATTCTCCGCCCCGGAATGTTTGGTCGCACGGAGTTCAATATGGGCATTCGCAGGAGCCTCACCGTGCCCGACGTGGCCATCCAGAAACAGATGGGCGTCAACGACCGCTATGTCTACGTCATCAAGAATGGCGTGGCCGAGCGTAGGGTTGTGGAGTTGGGCCGCCAGATAGGTGACCGCGTGGAGATTCTCTCGGGCGTGGCCGATGGTGAGGATGTGGCCATCACCTCCCTCTCCCGCATCAAAGATGGCTCGGAAGTGAGGATTGCCGAGTAGCACCTCCTGCCCTTAAATCTGCACATTACCAAACAGCGTAGAGAACAGAACGACAATGAAAATATACGAAACCTCTGTCAAAAAGCCCATCTCCACAGCCCTCATCTTTGTGGCTGTGATAGTCTTTGGCCTCTATTCGCTCAAGAATCTGGCCATCGACCAACTCCCCGAGATGGACCTTCCCTCGATTTCGGTTATCACCACCTACCCCGGTGCCAATGCCGAAGATATCGAGAACAACATCACACGACGCATCGAGGACGGACTCAACACCGTGAGCAACCTCAAGGAGATCACCTCTCGCTCGAGCGATGGCGTGTCGCTCGTGTCGCTGGAGTTTGAGTGGGGCACCAACCTCGATGAGGCCTCCAACGACATCCGCGACGCACTTGGCCGACTGAACGACTACCTGCCCGAGGATGCCGAGGAGCCCATTCTCTTCCGCTTCAACTCCTCGCTTATGCCCATTATGGGCTTCTCCATCACCGCCGAGGAGAGCTACCCTGCACTCAACAAAATCCTCGAGGAGCAGTTTGTCAACCGCCTGAGCCGCATCGACGGCGTGGGCTCGGTGAGTGTTATGGGTGCCCCCATCAGGGAGATTCAGGTCAATGTCGACCCCGTGAAAATGGAGGCCTACGGACTCAGCGTGGAGCAGATTGGCGGCATCATAGCACAGGAGAACATCAACACCTCCAGCGGTACGCTCGACATCGGTAGCTACACCTACAACGTCAAGGCCGACAGCGAGTTCAACTCCTCCGACGACCTCAAGACCATCCTTATCTCCAACCTCGGAGGTCAGGAAATCTACCTCCGCGACATTGCCGAGATCAAAGACACACTCGAGAAGCAGACCCTCGATGAGCGTATGAACGGCAAGAAGGGCGTGAGGGTGATGATCCAGAAGCAGTCGGGCGCCAACACTGTGCGCATTGTGGAGCAGGTGAAGAAGATGTTGCCCGAGATCCAGAAGAATCTCCCCTCGGATGTCACCGTACACCTGCTGAGCGACTCCTCCAAAAACATCAAGGACTCCATCAACACCCTTTCGGAGACTGTGATGTTCGCCTTCTTGTTTGTGATTCTGGTGGTGCTCTTCTTCCTCGGAAGGTGGAGGGCAACCCTCATCATCTGCCTCACCATCCCCATCTCGCTCATCGTGGCCTTCATCTACCTCAACCTCACGGGTGGCACACTCAACATCATCTCCCTCTCGTCGCTCTCGATTGCGATTGGTATGGTGGTGGACGACGCCATTGTGGTGCTCGAGAACATCACCACCCACATAGAGAAGGGCTCCAAACCCCGCGAGGCGGCCATCTATGGCACCAACGAGGTGTGGTTGTCGGTTATCGCCACCACGCTTGTGGTTGTGGCCGTGTTCCTTCCCCTCACTATGGTGAAAGGTATGGCAGGCGTGATGTTCAAGCAGCTCGGTTGGATTGTGTCGCTGGTGGTGTCGACCTCCACCATCGCAGCAATCTCGCTCACCCCAATGCTCTCGGCACTTATGCTCCGCATCGAGAACAACCAGCACACCTACAAGGGACTTAGCGCCATCTATCGCCCCATCGACAAATTCCTCAGTTGGCTCGACAGGGCCTACGACAAGGTGCTCCGCTGGGCACTGCGCCACAAACGCTTCGTCTTCCTCGCACCTATGGCCCTCTTGGCCGTTGGTGTGTGGCTCCTGGTGGAGAAAATCCCCACCGAATTTATGCCCAGCAGCGACGGCGACCATATGAGCGCCACCGTAACCCTCGACCAAAACCTCGGCGTGGAGTACACCACCGCCGTGGCACGACGCATCGACTCGATTGTCTACGCCAAATATCCCGAGGTGATGCTGCTCTCCACAAGTGCCGGCTCATCGAGTTCGTCGAATGTGTTTGCTGCAATGAGCACCACAGGTAGCAACATCATCAACTACACATTCCGACTCACCGACCCCCAAGATAGGGAGCGCACAGTCTTTGAAATTGCCGACGAGTTCCGTGCCGATCTGGCCACCATCCCCGAGATCAAACGCTCCACAGTGAGCGGTGGTGGCGGAATGATGATGGGTGGCGGCAGCTCCGTGCAGGTGCAGATCTTCGGCCACGACTTGGAGCTCACCAACAGCATTGCCGACGACCTCGTGACACGATTCTCCCAGCTGGAGGGTGCTCGCGACGTGCGCCTCTCGAGGGACGATATGCGACCCGAGTACAACGTGGAGTTCGACCGCAACAAACTCGCCTACTACGGACTCAACACCTCCACCGTGGCAACAGCCATCCGCAACCGCATCAATGGTATGACCGCCTCCATCTATCGTGAGGACGGCGAGGAGTACTACATCAAGGTGCGCTACGCCGAGGAGCACCGCACCTCGCTCGAGGATGTGGAGAACATCCTCGTCTACAACTCGCGCGGTCAGGGCGTGAGGGTGAGAGACATTGGTCGCGTGACCGAAATCTATGCACCCCCCACCATCGAGCGCGAGAACCGCCAGAGGCTCGTGACCGTCACCGTGGCTTTGGGTAACAATGTGGCACTGGGCGATATGGTAGCCCGAGTGGAGGGTGTGCTGGCCGACTATCCTCTGCCCGAGGATGTCTACATCGACATCGGCGGCGACTACGAGGACCAAAAGGAGTCCTTTGCGGAGTTGGGCACCCTGATGCTGCTCATCGTGCTGCTCGTCTACATCGTTATGGCAACCCAGTTTGAGTCGTTCGTGATGCCCTTCATCATAATGTTCACCATCCTCTACGCACTTCCCGGCACGGCCATCGCCCTCTGGGGTACCAACACCCCCCTGAGCCTTATGGCACTCATTGCGGTGGTGATGCTGATCGGTATTGTGGTGAAGAACGGTATCGTGATGGTGGACTTCACCAACCTCCTCAGGGAGCGAGGTATGGCAATGAACGAGGCTGTGTTGGCGGCTGGCAAGAGCCGTCTGCGCCCCGTGCTTATGACCTCCCTCACCACCATTCTCGGTATGTTGCCCCTGGCGATTGGTATGGGTAACGGTGCGGAGATGTGGCAGCCTATGGGTATCGCCATCATCGGCGGTCTCACCCTCTCCACCATCCTCACCCTCGTGGCAGTGCCCGTCCTCTATCACATCTTTATGACCATCAGCGACAACTACACCGCTCGCTCCAAAAAGAGGCAGCAGAAAGCCTACGAAGAGAAGATGAAGGCCCTGGCCGAGAGAGACAACAACCAATAAACCATTGAGACTCAAATGAAAGCACTATTCATATCCTACAATCAGGCAACCACCGAGCGCATCAATGCTATGCTCGACAGCCTCGAAATCCGCGGCTACACCCTCTTCCCGCTCACACACGGCAGGGGCAGCGCCACGGGCGAACCCCATATGGGCAACCACACTTGGCCCGCAATGAACTCCACCATCATCGCAATGGTGGATGACTCCAAGGTGGAGCCCGCGCTCGAAGCGCTCCGAGAGATCGACCGCGACACCCAACTCCAAGGACTCCGCGCCTTCGTGTGGAACGTCGAGCAAGAGATGTAGTTGGCATCTTGCAGACAACTCATCAATCCAACAACCCCTTCGGGCGGGCCAAGAGCGGGCTCGCCCGAATTATTTGCACTGTAGGCCCCAACACAATCGCCTGATAGACAAACGATTTCTTGTAGCATCGCAAAAAAATGTCATTTATTCTCACTATGCGTGCAACGTTTTGCCCCGCTTGTGTGTCTATAGATGTGAGAAGGAACTATTTTTTTACTAAACAAATAAAACACGAAGTACTATGAAGAAAACTATTCTCACTATGCTCCTTGCGACCCTCGCGTCGCTCTTTGCACTTACCTCCTGCCAGAAAAACGAGGAGCCTGCCGACCTGATTGTAGGCACCTGGACTCTCTCGTCGATGAACATCTCCGCCAATGGCGTTTCGATGGATATAGACCCCGCGCAGATGGGCGTGGAGTATGAGTTCATCTTCAAGAGCGACGGCTCGATGCAGATGAATATCTACGAGGGCGAGGATGGCGAGACCCTCTATGCCAACTACGACATTCTCAGCAACTCGGAGAAGATGGTGCTCAACATCTACAGCGATGGCGAGACCACCACTACGAATGTTCTCCAGCTCGACAGCACCACCCTCGTGCTGAACTTCTCCGAGCAGGAGGCAGAGGAGGCCGCAATGGACATCACCCTCACATTCACCAAGGGACGAGTTCACCCTCTGAATTAACCACGCGGATGGATAATCATCCGGGAAAGAGAGGGGGCTACAACAGCCCCCTTTTTCGTGCCCCCCAACTCCCTAAAAATCACACACATTTTGGGTTTTGAGTTTTGAATTCCGAATTTTCTTTTTATCTTTGCGGGCTCATTGGGCCTTCGTGCAAGGCCTTGAGTGAATTAATAGACCCTCGGGAAGGGTCGCAATAGACTAACAATCAAAACATTACACACAATGTCTGTAAAAATTCGTTTGGCTCGCCACGGTAAAAAAGGTTATGCTTTCTACCACATCGTAGCCGCTGACAGCAGGGCACCCCGCGATGGTAAATTCATCGAGAAACTCGGTACCTACAACCCCAACACCAACCCCGCAACCATCGAGCTCAACTTCGAGAGCGCTTTGGCTTGGTTGCAGAAAGGCGCACAGCCCACTGACACTTGCCGTGCAATCCTTTCGTACAAAGGCGTACTCTACAAGAAACACCTCCTCGGTGGTGTGGCTAAAGGCGCTTTCGACGAGGCTACCGCAGAGGCTAAGTTCAACAAGTGGATGGGCGAGAAAGAGGCAAAAATCGCCGCTAAGAGTGGTAAAATCGCTGCCGACAAAGTAGCTGCTCACAAAGCTGCTGTTGCAGAGGAGACCAAAACCAAAGAGGCTATCGCTGCCCGCATCGCAGAGAAGAAAGCTGCTGCTGCCGCTGAGGCTGCTGCAGAGAATGCAGAGGAGACCGCTACCGAGGAGGCTTAGTCTTTCCGCGTAGTCAAGGGAGGGGCAGAGATAAGGCAGTTTGCAGTATCACACCCAAGCAAAGGAGAGGATAAGGCAGTTTGCAGTGTCACACCCAAGTAGAGAGGAGAGGAGAAAAAGATGAAAGGATTCGCAGTGGCCAAAATCGGCAAGAGCTTCGGCACCAACGGCGAACTCACCATCAACCTCTTCGACACCTTCCCTTCGGACTTCACTATAGAGGAACCGCTGTTTGTCTATATGGACAACTTGGCGGTTCCTCTTTTTTGTGACCACTTCGAGCGTCGCGGCAAGAGCGGCGGCGTGGTCATCTTCGCCGACTTCGACACCACCCATCGCGCCGCAGAACTCATCGGAAAGGAGATCTATATGGGTCTGGAGGAGGAACTCCTCGGCTTGGAGCCCGAAGAGGAGGAGTGGAACGACGAGGATGAGGAGCTCTACCTCGAGGATATGGTGGGCTACAGTGCCACCTTTGAGGGCAGGAGCGAGAGGGGCGAGATTGTGGACTTCGAGGAGAGCGATTGGAATCCTCTCTTCATCATTGAGATTGAGGGCAGGGAGGTTATGATTCCCGCCGTGGACGACTTCATTGTGGAGTATTCCACCTCGGAGAAGAGCATCCACTTCAGCCTTCCCGACGGATTGATCGACCTCAATTAGAGAAAAAGAGATTCACCCGAAAAAAGATAGTAGCGGCGGACAACTCAAGTTGTCCGCCGCTATTTTTTTGGTAAGAATATTTATCAATCATATAATGCCGAGCCTCGGCCTGCTAATCGCCAAACGAGGAGCCTCCGATGAACTCCCTCAGCAGCGAGGTGGGCGGAATCTCGTCGCCCGCGAGCGAAGAGAAGTTGTCGATGAACTTCAGCAACCTCACAGCCTCACCATAGACCTCTTCCGTGTCGGGCACATTCTGCAACAGCGGGGTGACGTGCCTCTTCAGCACGGGCAATTCGTAGAGCAACGAGGAGTTGAACATCACATCGGCATTCTCCTGAAAGGGGAAGATGTACTTCTCCTCGCCTCGGCGCACACTCTGCCAACGTTTGAGGGTTGCCTCGGCACTTGTGCCACGATAGGCATTGTCGCGCACCATACGTCGTATGAGTCGGTTGTCGGTGGTGTGGATGCGCGAGAGGTCGTCCATAGAGATGGATGTGAGGCAGGATATGTAGACCTTGAACTTGAGGTTCTCGGCGATTTTTGCGGTGAGCTTGGGATTGAGCGCGTGGATACCCTCAACGATGAGAATGGAGCGTTCGTTGAGTTGGAGAGGGTTGTCGTGCCACTTGCGACGGCCCGTGATGAAGTCGTAGCGAGGGATGTCGACCTTCTCGCCGGCAAAGAGTCGTCCGAGGTGGTCGTTGAAGATCACAAGGTCGAGCGCGTCGATGGTCTCGAAGTCGTAGTCGCCATTTTCGTCTCTCGGGGTATCCTCACGATTGAGGAAGTAGTCGTCGAGAGATATCATTGTGGGCTGGAAACCGAGGATGCGAAGCTGTATGCCGAGTCGCTTGGAGAAGGTGGTCTTGCCACTCGACGAGGGACCACTGACGAGCACCATACGAGTTCCCTTGGAGGCGTGTGCCTCGGCAATGGTGTCGGCGATGGCGGCGAGTTTCTTCTCGTGGAAGGCCTCGGCAATCTTTATGAGGTCGCCCCCATCCCCTTCGGCAATCTTGCGATTGAGCTGTCCGATGTTGGCCACACCCATAATGTCCACCCAATTGCGATACTCGCGGAAGATGTCGAACATCTTATCCTGCGGCACCATAGGCTCGAAGGTGTCGGGCTGGCGGCGCGAGGGGACAGCGATGTAGATGCCGTTGTAGTAGACCCTCAGGTCGTAGAGATGGATGTAGCTTGTTGAGGGGGCGAGTGCTCCATAGAAGTAGCCTGCCAGGTCGTCGAGAGTGTAGACGGTGACGTAGAGGTGGGGACGGGAGGAGATAATCTCCACCTTGTCCTCAAATCCGAGTCGGCGATAGATGTCGAGCACCTCCTCGCGGAGCAGTTTGTGGCGCACGATGGGGAGATCGGCGGCAATGATTTCGTCGAGCCTCTGCTTGATGGCGGCCACAATCTCGGGCGTGGAGTCGAGTCCCTCAATCTCGCAGTAGAAACCCCTCGAGACAGAGTGTGTGATGCGGAAACGACGGCCGGGATAGAGGTCGCGCACAGCTTTGTGGAGCGCAAGGAAGAGGGTGCGCTGATAGACCCTCGAGCCTTCGAAGTGGGTGATGTCGATGAATCTCACGCTCATAGGCTCGCCCACGCGTGCGTCGAGTTCTCGGATGGAGTTGTTGACATAGGCGGCAAGGAAGGGGTAGCCACTGGGGCTCTTGAGTTCCTTTGCAATGGAGCCGAGGGTGGTGCCCCACTCCACCTCCATTGTGGTGCCGAGGTTCTCACATACGATTTTGATTTTTTCTGTACTCATAGTTGTCGGGGTTTTATGGGGTGAAAATGATTTGTCTACCTTTCCAAAGTTACGAAAAAACTTTGTACTTTTGTGTAGAATAAAAACGAAAAAAAATAAAACCGAGTATGAAACCACTGAAAATTGCCCTTCTGGCCCTCGCCACACTCCTCGGAGTGGTGGCTTGCACCCCCAAGCAGGAGAACATCATCATCATCTCCACCAGCGACATCCACGCCAAACTCGATATGCTGCCACGCCTGGCCACACTCCTCGATGAGGCACGCGCACAAGACACCGCACGACTCTTTGTGGTCGACGCCGGCGACCGCTGGACAGGCAACGCCTTCGTGGATATGGCACCCCACGCAGGCCGCCCCATCATCGAGCAGATGAACCGACTCGGCTACGATGTGGCCACCTATGGCAACCACGAGTTCGATATGGGCCTCGACACGCTCCAGAGGCGCGTGGAGGATGCCGAGTTCGACCTCGTTCTTGCCAACGTCAACACCGGCACCACCCCCTGGAAGCAGCCCAAGCCCTACGTCATTAAGCGTGCCGGAGCCCTTCGCGTGGGCTTCCTCGGCATCGTCACCAACTACGCCAGCGGCCACCCCGATGGCGACGACCCCGTCTATGAGGGCACCGAGTTCTTCTCGCCCGAGTGGACCGCAGAGCGCTACGGCAAGGAGTTGCGCGAGAAGTGTGACCTGATGGTCATCCTCTCCCACTGCGGACTCGACCGCGACACCACCAACCTCGCCACCGCATTCCCCTATGCCGACCTCATCATCAGCGGCCACACCCACGAGACCTATTCGGGCCGTGTGGGCGACGTGGCCGTGGTTCAGGGCACCAACAAGCTCCGCGCAGTGGGCATCACCACCGCCAAACTCGTAGGCGGCAAGCTCACGGACCTCCACACCGAATATCGCGCACTGCCCGAGGAGGAGGTGGCCTCCGTGAAAGAGGAGGTGGAGGCCTACCTCCACAACCCCTACCTCACAGCCTCCATCGGTACGCTCACAGCCGAGGCCTCCAAGCGCGGACTCGCGCAGATGATGGCCGACGAGGGTCGCAAGGTGGCCGGCACCGACCTCGCATTCTACCACATTGGCGGCACCCGACTCCACTCACTCCCCCAGGGCGACGTGAGCCGAGCCGACATCTATGAGCTCGAGCCCTTCAAGAGCTACCTCTCCATCACCACTATGACCCTCGACGAGATGAAGCAGATGATCATCAACAAGTTCAACGACACCACCAACTACAAAGAGTCGCACCGCGAGGACCTCATCCCCTCCGGCCTCACCTATCGCATCATCACCAACTCAAAGGGCGACGCTGTGGACGTGAAATTCCGTCCCGAGGTGAAGAAGGAGCTCTACACGGTGGCGATGTCGGACTATGTCTATGGCAACAAGGTCTATGCCTATCCTCGTCGTCCGGAGAGCGCTCGCACTCCTCTGGTGACCGACTACCTCATCGAGACACTCGCTCGTGGTCCCTACACTCCCGACAATGCTGCCCGAGTGACAATCGAGTAGCGTAGCGAACCTATAGTAAACAACACACCCCCCGTGAATTGCGACATTCACGGGGGGTGTGTTGTTACATTGCTCCAAGCCCTCTCCTACCTGCTCTTGGTGAGATAGCGCAATCGGGAGATGATGGTGCGGGAGGGGATGTTGTCGCAGTCGACCACCACACTCGCCCGACCATAGAAAGGCTCGCGCTCGGTAAGGGTTGCGGTGACATAGTCGAGCAGCTCCTCCGGTCCGAGTCCCACAATCTTGGGCCTCACGATGCGAACGTGGAGCAACCTATCGCGCAGAGCAAGGGGCGACATCTTGAGATAGACCGTCTTACCCATACTATTGAGCAACTCCATATTGTCGCCATAGCAGGGGGCGCCGCCACCCGTGGCCACCACCACATTGCCCTCCCTCGGGAGAGTCTCGATGGCCACCCTCTCGAGCCTGCGGAACTCCGCCTCACCGAGTGTGGCAAAAATCTCCGCCACGCTCTGTGTGGAAGCGAGTTGACAGACCCTCTGGTCGAGGTCTATGAAGTCGTAGTCGGAGAGCTGAGAGAGTCCGCGAGCCACGGTACTCTTGCCACACCCCATAAAACCAACCAAGAAAATCAACATAGCCCAACGCGCATTACTAAGACTCCGCTATTCACTCGTTTAGAAGAGGTTGAGCTGTGTGGAGTCGATGTGTCGGCCATCCGAATCCTCGTCGGCGGGGAGAATAATTTCGAGCTCCACCTCATCCTCCTCGGGTGTACTCTCCTCCTGCTTCTGCTCGGGTGTGGTTTCTCCCACTTGGGAGGGTGCCACGGGAGCACTTTCCGGAGTCTCCACCCTCTCATCGGCCACCTCCGCAATCTTCGCGGCACCGATGGCTGCAATCTCCCTATCCGCGGTCTCCTCCACAGTCACATCGTCCATCTCCACGGGGTCCAACTCGTCGGGAGCGGGAGCAAAGTGCTGGGGCACAAACCTCAAGCGGTCCACAATGTAGGTCGTAACCCTCTTACCCTTGGCCTTATAGCCCTTCACGCCGATGAATTCGGCGGCGTCGATGAGGTCGGCGGGTTTGGTGGCGTGGACTCCGCCATAGATAACCTCGAGTGCAGGGCGTGCCTCGTCGGAGATGCCCACCGACTTCGACTTGGGATTCTCCTCGTCGACAAAGCAGAGCATCTTCTCCGTATCCTCGGCCACGAAACGCTTGAGGTAGTAGTAGTTGGCATTGTCGTCCCAATAGGCAACGGTGTAGACCTTCGAGGCGTCGTACTTCTCCACCCTCACCGTATCCTCGGGGAAGTGGTGGCCCACATCGTAGCCCGTGGTGTAGAATTGGTCTTTGGCGGTGAAGACGATGATTTTGTCGTCGCCCTTGAACTCACCCAGGAGCCTACCGTGACCAATGTCGTTGAGCCTATTGACATCCTCGTCATACCAAATTTGCTGGCCCGCGAGGGTGGAAGCACCCTTGCTCTTGAGCAGGATTTTGTGGATGGGGTTGCGCGAGAAGATGTTGCCCTGCGAGGCGCGACCCTTGATGGCAAGGGTGCTGAAATCGAGGTCGGCAATGGCCTTCTTGAGTTTGGCCTTTTGGCGGAATATGACCTTGAGTACCTCGGCCTCACCATTGGGATTGACACTCATATAGAGGATGCGGCTCTTGGGGTTGCCCTTGGTGAGGTTATACTCCTTGTCGCGCGTGATGGCGCTGATGGCGCATCGTTTCATCATTGCGGGGCCCTTGTCGCCATCGCGGTAGAGGATGTTGTAGATGGTCCTCTCGTCACCCTTGCGGAATACGCCTATATACTTGATACCCTGTGCATAGAAGGCCTTGTCGGTCACCTTGCGAATCATATAGCGACCATCCTCGAGGATGATGATGATGTCGTCGATGTCGGAGCAGTCACACACATACTCATACTGCTTCATCGAGTTGCCAATGCCGAAGAAGCCGCCCTCACGGTCGACGTAGAGTTTGGAGTTGACCACAGCAACCTTCGCCTGTGCGATGGTGTCGAAGGCCCTGATTTCGGTCTTGCGCTCGCGTCCCTTGCCATACTTCTCCTTGAGTCCCTCGAAGTAGGCAATGGCGAAGTCGGTGAGGTGGGCCAAGTCATACTGCACCTGCTTGGTCTCCTTCTCCACAGCCTTGATGTGGTTGTCGGCCTTGTCGAGGTCGTAGCGTGTGATGCGGATAAACTTCAGCTCCGTCAGACGCACGATATCGTCGCGCGTAACCTCCTTGCGGAGCAGTTTCTTGAAGGGCTCAAGTGCAGCGTCCACGGCAGCATAGGCCTCCTCGGGCGACTTACACTTCTCGAGCACCTGATAGATCTTGTTCTTGATGAAGATTCTCTCCAGCGAGGCCATATGCCACTCCTGCTCCAACTCGTCGAGTCGCACCTGCAACTCCTTGCCGAGCAGCTCTCGGGTGTGCTCGGCGTTGTGGCGCAGGATGTCGCTCACGCCGATAAAGCAGGGCTTGCCGTCGCGGATGACGCAGGCATTGGGGGAGATGGACTTCTCACAGTCGGTGAAGGCATAGAGTGCGTCGATGGTCTTATCGAGCGAATCGCCAGCTGCAACGTGTACGATGAGTTCCACGGTCGAGGCGGTGTTGTCCTCCACACTCTTAATCTTGATTTTGCCCATCTCAAAGGCCTTAACAATCGACTCCTTGACACCCTCGGAGGTGGTGGTAAAGGGAATCTCGGTGATGGCGAGAGTGCGTGCATCCACCTTGGAGATGCGTGCGCGCACCTTGACGGAGCCGCCACGCAGACCATCGTTGTAGCGGGTGACGTCCATCATACCCCCCGTGGGGAAGTCGGGATAGAGCTCAAACGACTCACCCTTGAGGTGAGCCACGCAACCATCCAGAAGCTCATTGAAGTTGTGGGGCAGAATCTTCGACGAGAGACCCACAGCAATACCCTCCACACCCTGTGCCAACAGCAGAGGGAACTTCACGGGGAGGGTCACAGGCTCCTTATTGCGGCCATCGTAGGAGAGCATCCACTCGGTAATCTTGGGGCTGAAGACCACCTCGAGGGCAAACTTGGAGAGTCGAGCCTCGATGTAACGGGGAGCAGCCGCACCGTCACCGGTGAGGATGTTACCCCAGTTACCCTGGGTGTCAATCAGCAGTTCCTTCTGTCCGAGTTGCACAAGTGCATCGCCAATGGAGGCATCTCCGTGGGGGTGGAACTGCATAGTGTGACCCACGATGTTGGCCACCTTAATGCGGCTGCCGTCATACATTCGGCGCATAGAGTGGAGGATGCGCCTCTGCACGGGCTTCAGGCCGTCGTCGATATAGGGAACTGCGCGCTCCAGAATCACATAGGAGGCGTAGTCGAGAAACCAATCGCGGAAGAGTCCAGTAAGTTTGGTGCGAGCCTTGCCGTTCTCACCCATCAGCTTGGCATACTTGGCCGAGAGTTTGTCGGCATTCACTGCCGCCACCTCATAGCTCTCCTCGGCCGAGAGGTCACCTGCGGCGACCTCCTCCTGCCCTTCGGCCAGGTTCTGCTCCTGCTGCTCCTCTGCGGATTCGTTTATGTAGTCGTTCTGCATATAGTTGTTTTTATTCTTTGTTCGGGTTGTTTGGGCCGCTGGGGCCATCGGGGGTTGCGACCATCAATAGGGTCGTCGGTCGTTGTTGCTCGGAATGCCTTTGCGTCAGAGAATCTCGTCCACATAGTCGGCCTCGATGCGGAGGTTGTCGACAATGAACTCCTGACGCTCGGGGGTGTTGCTACCCATATAGAACTCCAGCATAGTCAGGATGGGCTCCTCGGCGGAGATCTTCACGGGCTCGAGCCTCATCTTCGGGCCAATGAACTCCTTGAACTCCGTCGACGAAATCTCACCAAGACCTTTGAATCGGGTGACCTCGTAGTTGGCACCAATCTCCTCCATAGCCCTCTGCTTCTCCTCCTCGTTGTAGCAGTAGATCACCTTGGTTTGCTGCTTGTTCTGCACCCTGAAGAGGGGGGTCTGGAGCACAAAAAGGTGGTTCTGCCTGATGACATCGGGGAAGAATTGGAGGAAGAAGCTCATCATCAGCAACCTGATGTGCATACCATCCACATCGGCATCGGTTGCGATGATAATCTTGTTGTAGCGGAGGTTGTCGATGCTCTCCTCAATATCCAGCGCCGCCTGCAGCAGGTTGAACTCCTCGTTTTTGTAGACGAAGGCCTTGCTCTCGCCATAGCAGTTCTTGGGCTTACCGCGGAGCGAGAATACCGCCTGCGTCTGCACATCCCTCGAGGCCGTGATCGAACCACTCGCCGAGAGACCCTCGGTGATGAAAATCATCGACTCCTCCTTCCTCGGATTCTTCGTGTCGCAGTAGTGGATCTTGCAGTCGCGCAGTTTCTTGTTGTTGAGGCTCACCTTCTTGGCAATCTCCCTCGACTTCTTCTGCACCACCGAGATGGCCTTGCGCTCCTTCTCATTCTCGGCAATCTTCTTGCTGATTATCGTGGCCGTCTCGGAGTGCATATGGAGGTAGTTGTCCAGCTCCTGCTTCACAAAGTCGCCCACAAATTGGCGCACCGAGAGGAGCCCGGGGCCCATATTCTTCGAGGAGAGTTTGATTTTGGTCTGGCTCTCAAACTCGGGCTCAACCACACTGACGCTCACGGCAGCAATGATGGAGCCTCGCACATCCGAGGGGTCGTAGTCCTTCTTGAAGAACTCCTTGATGGTCTTGGCCACAGCATCTTTGAAGGCGGTCTGGTGGGTACCACCCTGCGTGGTGTGCTGCGAATTGACAAAGGAGAAGTAGGTCTCGTTGTAGCCCGTGCCGTGGGTGAAGGCAATCTCAATGTCCTGTCCCTTGAGGTGGATGGGGGTGTAGAGCACATCCTCGCCGAGGTTCTCATTGAGCAGGTCGAGCAGACCATTCTTCGACTCAAATTTCTTTCCGTTGAGTCGGAATACCAATCCCGTGTTGAGATAGGTGTAGTTCTTGACCTTCTGCTCCACATACTCGAGGTTGTAGTTGTAGATGCCGAAGATCTCCTCGTCGACATAGTAGCGAATCATCGTTCCGGGCTTCTCGGTCACACCCTCCTCGAGCACATTGCTCACCAAAACGCCCTGCTCGAAAGTCACCGTGCGGGCCTTACCCTCCCTCACGCTGCGCGCCACGAAGTGGGCAGAGAGGTAGTTCACCGCCTTGAGACCCACGCCATTGAGGCCCACGGTCTTCTTGTAGCCCGCGCCGTCGTACTTACCACTTGTGTTGATGACGCCCACGCAAGCCTCCACCTTGTCGAGAGGGATGCCACGTCCGTAGTCGCGGATGGTCACCCACTTATCCTCGATGGTTATCTCAATCAGGGGACCATAGCCCATAGTGAACTCGTCCACCGAGTTGTCCACCACCTCTTTGATGAGGGTATAGATGCCGTCGTCGGACTGTGTGCCGTCGCCGAGCTTGCCAATCCACATACCTGGCCTCAATCGCACCTGCTCACGAGGTTCGAGAGTCAAAATATCCTTGTCGGTATACTCTACCGCAGTTTTGTTGTTGTCGTTTGCCACTATTATTATCGTCTCTCAATTATTTATTTTCACTTTTCACCTCCCGCGGGAGGTGTCACACGTTGCCTCGACTTCTCCCCCCCCCCGACGGTGCTCACCCGATGGCGGGCGGGATGTTGTCCACATCCCTTGGCCTGCTATCGCCTCTCGCGGATGGTCTCGTAGGCCTCCCTCGTGAGGTTCTCCACTCGTGCGGCCAACTCCTTCGGCTCCGTAGCCGCCACCTCCAGCGCGGAGATGGGCTTGAGAATCTTGAGCCTCAACCTGCGCCTATTGAGTCCGCTCGCATCGAAGAGTCCCTTGGTGCCCTCGAGAACGCAGGGCAGGATGCCCACGCCATTCTCCTGTGCCAGGCGGAATGCTCCCTCCTTGAATCGGTGGACTTCGCCATCGCGGGTGCGTGTACCCTCGGGGAAGATGACCACCGAGGTGCCTGCCTGGATGTGCTCACCTCCCTCCTTGCGGAGCGTGGTCGCCGCGCTCGTCTGACCTCTGCGAATCACGATGTCGCCCCTGAGTCCAAGCATCCAACCGATGGCGGGAATCTTCCTCACCTCCACCTTCGAGACAAACTTGAATCGCCATAGCGGGAGGAAGAACATCAGAGGGATGTCGAAGAAAGATCGGTGGTTGCAGGTAATAACCCACGGACCGGAGTGTTCAACATTCTCCTCTCCCTCAATCTCCACGCCCCACAGCGGGGAGAGGTGGTAGACCATACGGGCCACAAAGCGCGAGAAGGCCAAGACCAAGATGCGCTCCCTATCGAAGGGGAGCGAGACGAGGGCCAGAAGCCCCATCACCACGAGCGACACGATTGCCAGAACGACAATCAGGAGCAGATATATGACGAGTAACAGAAATCGCATAGTGAGCACAATATACCTTAAGTTATAATGGAACTGCAATTTTACGAATAATTTTTCGTTCACAGTGAAAAACAGAGCCGGATTTTATCAACAATTTTCAACTCCGCCGCCCGAGAGAGTCCACCCATAAGGAGCTGCGGAGGGCTATCTCCCACTATATGGAGCGCCAAATTGGGTAGTTCGGAAAAAAAATGTATATTTGTAGATTCAACAACCACTCATCGACTATGAAAAAGGCATACGTTTTCCCCGGACAGGGCAGCCAATTCAGCGGTATGGGCAAGGATCTCTTCGACAACTCACCCGAGGCTCGAGAGCTCTTTGTGCAGGCCGACAAGATACTCGGATTCCCCATCTCCGAGATTATGTTCTTCGGCTCGGCCGAGGAGCTCAAGCAGACCAAGGTAACTCAACCCGCCGTCTTCATCCACTCCGTTGCCGCAGCCGTAGCCTTGGGCAGTGAGTTCAACCCTGCAATGGTTGCCGGCCACTCGCTCGGAGAGTTCAGCGCACTTGTGGCCGCAGGAGCACTGTCGTTCGAGAGTGGCCTGAGGCTCGTCTATGCCCGCGCACTCGCAATGCAGCGTGCCTGCGAAGAGGTGCCCTCCACAATGGCCGCCGTCCTCGCCCTGCCCGACGAGAAAGTGGAGGAGATTTGCGCCTCCATCGAAGGTGTCGTTGCTGCCAACTACAACTGCCCCGGTCAGGTGGTCATATCCGGCACCAAAGAGGCTGTGAATGAAGCCTGTGGCGCACTCAAGGCCGCAGGAGCCAAGAGGGCCCTGCCCTTGGCCGTAGGTGGTGGTTTCCACTCCCCCTGTATGGCTTCCGCACGCGAGGAGCTCGCCGCCGCCATAGAGGCCACCGAGTTCCACTCCCCACGCTGTCCCATCTACCAGAATGTCGATGGTGCCCCCCACACTCTCCCCACAGAGATCAAAGCCAACCTCATCGCACAGCTCACCTCGCCCGTGAGGTGGACCCAGAGTGTGCGCGCAATGCTGGCCGACGGCGCCGAGGAGTTTGTGGAGTGTGGCCCCGGAGCGGTGCTCACGGGTCTCATCGACAAGATTCGCAGATAGGAAAAACTATTAACCAAATAACCAAAGAGACACGAAACCTATGAAGTACACACGTTTCCTACTCCCACTTTTGACCATCGCTATGACAACAGTCGCTTGCAACTCCGCCACCGATGCGGAGCGTCAGAACCCTCTGCTTGCAGAGTGGAACACCCCCTATGGCATCCCCCCCTTCGACCAAATCCGAGCCGAGGACTACCTGCCCGCCTTTGAGGTGGCAATGGAGCAGCACAAAGCCGAGGTGGAGGCCATCGTAGCCAACCCCGAGGAGCCCACTTTCGAGAACACCATCCTCGCTCTCGACAATGCAGGCGAGTTGCTCAACAACGTCTCCAACACATTCTTCCTCATTGCCGCCGCCGACACCAACAGCGAGTTGCAGAAGATTGAGGCCGAAATCAGCCCACGCATTGCAGCCCACTCGGACGAGGTGATGATGAACCCCGCACTCTTTGAGCGCGTGAAGAAGGTCTACACCAACCGCAAAAAAGCCGGTCTCGATGCCCTCCAGCTCCGACTCACCGAGGAGACCTACAAGAGTTTCGAGCGTAGCGGCTCCAACCTCGAGCCCGAGCAGCAGGCCGAGCTTGCGGAGATCAACCGCCAACTCTCCGAGGCTACTGTGAAGTATGCCCAGAATCTGCTGGCTGCCAATGCGAGCTACCAGCTCCTGCTCGACGAGAAGCAGGTGGAGAGCCTTCCCTCGTCGGTGAAGAACGCCGCACGTGACGCCGCCGAGGCTGCGGGTGCGACCAACAAGAAGTATCTCTTCACCCTCAGCAGCCCCAGCATCTTCCCCTTCCTCACCTACTCCAACAACCGCGAACTCCGCCAGGAGATCTACACCGCCTACATTGAGCGTTGCAACGGAGGTGAGTTTGACAACACAGGCGTCATCAACGACATCATCCGTCTGCGCACACGTCGCGCACAGCTGCTCGGCTTCAAGTCCCACGCCCACTACGTTCTCGACAACGTGATGGCCAAGACTCCCAAGGCGGTCTACGAACTCCTCGACGAGTTGTGGGAGCCCGCACTCAATAGTGCCGAGAAGGAGATGGAAGATATGAGAATCATCAAACTCCGCGACACCCACGACAAGGAGTTTGCCGCTTGGGATTGGTGGTACTATGCCGAGCGCCTGCGCAAACAGCGCTACAATCTCGATGAGCAGGCCATCCGCCCCTACCTCTCGCTCGACAACGTGCGTCAGGGTATCTTCGGACTCTGCAACCGCCTCTATGGCATCACCTTCAGCCCCGTGAGCGTGCCCGCCTACAACAAGGAGTGCTCGACCTTCAAGGTGGAGGACACCGATGGCACCCTGCTCGGCGTGGTCATCTTCGACTTCTTCCCCCGCGCAGGCAAGAGCGGCGGCGCGTGGTGCGGCGAGTATGTGTCGATGAGTATGAAGGATGGCAAGAGGGTAACTCCCGTTGTCACCGTGGTGTGCAACTTCCCCCGCCCCTCCGGCAACACCCCCTCGCTCCTCTCCATCGACGAGACCCAGACCTTCTTCCACGAGTTTGGCCACGCTCTCCACAACCTCTTCGCACAAGTGCCCTACAAGGGTCTTGCAGGTGTTGAGCGCGACTTCGTGGAGCTCCCCAGCCAGATTATGGAGAACTGGGCTATGGAGCCTGCAATGCTCAAGACCTACGCCATCCACTACCAGACCGGCGCCGTCATCCCCGACCACATCATCGAGCGCATCACCCGCAGTGGCAAATTCAATCAGGGCTTTATGACCACCGAGCTCATCGCCGCTTCGCTCAGCGATATGGACATCCACACCCTCACAAGTGGTCAGGAGATCGACGTCAACGCCTTTGAGAAGAGTGTTCTCAACGAGAAGCGCGGCCTGATTGAGCAGATTGCTCCCCGCTACCGCTATCCCTACTTCTCCCACATCTTCGACGGTGGCTACTCCTCGGGCTACTACAGCTATCTCTGGGCCGAGGTGCTCGATAAGGATGCCTACCAGGCATTTGTGGAGAGTGGCGACCTCTTCGACAAGAAGACCGCAGCCCGCTTCCGCACCCTGCTGGCATCGGGAGGCACCAAGGATGGTATGGATCTCTACCGCGACTTCCGCGGAGCCGAGCCCAGCCGCACTCCTCTGCTGATTGCCCGCGGCTTGCTCGAGCCCGAGAGCGAGTTGGAGGGTGCCGAAACCAGCGCACACGAGAAATAGTGCTCCGCAGGTGGGCCACTCCCGCAACCTGTGGCCCACCTCGAGACACCAACAAAACATAAGAGTCGGAATCATCACGATTCCGACTCTTATGTTATTACGCATCGCGTGGTTGTCCCCCTATCTTCCTATGATAAAGATAGTGGGCTTCTTGTGCATCTCCGGCTTGGGTGCTCGGCGCCACTCGGCCACAGTGAGCGTGCGAATACTCTGGCTCGGGGAGGTGATGTCCACAGCCACCGTCACCCTCACACCCGCGCCCAACACCGACAACATATCGGCAAAGAGCTTGTCGTTGCGGTAGGGAGCCTCAATAAAAATCTGGCTCTGTCCCTCGGCAAGTGCCCTGCGCTCATAGTTCTTGAGCGCACGAGCCCTCTCGGCGGGCTTAATGGGGAGGTAGCCGTTGAAAGCGAAGGATTGTCCGTTCTGGCCACTTGCCATCAGTGCCATCAATATCGACGATGGACCCACCAATGGAATCACCTCCACACCCTTCGCTTGGGCCACAGCCACCACATCGGCACCGGGGTCGGCCACGCCGGGGAGTCCTGCCTCGCTGATGATTCCGCAGTCGCGTCCCTCCAGAATGGGAGCCAACAGTGGCTCGAGTTGGAGCGCAGTGGTGTGTTCGCTACACTCCGCAAAGGTCAGCTCCTCGATGGGCCTGCCAATCTTGGCCGCCGAAAGAAACCTCCTGGCCGTGCGAACATTCTCCACAATGAAGTAGTCGATGGAGGCCATAATGGCCCTATTGGCCTCGGGCAGCACATCGTAGGGGTTCCCCTCACTAATGGGGCAAGGGAGCATATAGATGCGTCCCGGTTTGCGGTTATCACTCATCGCTCTATTCCTTTATATAAATACGTTTCACCCTCGTGGAGATGGAGGTCATAATCTCATAGGGGATGGTCTCCAGCAGGCGGGCCATCTCCACAACCGAGCCACCCTCGCCACCAAAGATGACCACCTCGTCACCCTCGTGGCACTCAATGCCTGTGACATCAATCATACAGCTGTCCATACAGATGCGTCCCACAATGGGGGCCATCCTACCACCCACGCACACGCTCCAGCGGCCCGAACCGAGTCGCCTATCGAGACCGTCGGCATAGCCAATGGGGATGGTGGCTATGGTGGAGGGGGTCTCTATCCTGCCAGCCCTGCCGTAGCCCACCGTCTCGCCCACCTCGAGTTGCTTGACCTGCACCACGCGGGTGATGAGTCGGGAGACAGGTCTCACGCCCTCACCCACACCGTAGAGTCCAATGCCGAGTCGGCACATATCATAGGTGGAGTCGGCAAGGTTCTCCATACCCGCCGTATTGTTGATGTGGCGCAGAGGGCGATAGGGCAACGAGGCCATAATGGCCTCCGACACCTCGGCGAAGCACCTCTGCTGCTGCCTTGCAAACTCCCTCTCCTCGGGCATATCGGCCGTGGCGAAGTGGGAGAAGATGCTCCTCACAGTCACCACACCCCTCAATGCTGCCAAGCGGCCATTGAGCCTCTCCACATCCGCCATTCGAAAACCGAGACGGTGCATACCGCTGTCGACCTTCAGGTGGATGGGATAGTCGCTCTCACCGGCCTGCTCCACAGCCTCGGCAAAGGCCTCGAGCGAGGAGAAGTTGTAGATCTCGGGCTCGAGTCGGTAGGAGGTCATAAGTGCAAAGCTGTCGGCGTCGGAGTTGAGCACCACGATGGGCATAGTGATACCCTTGCGGCGCAACTGCACACCCTCGTCGGCAAACGCCACGGCGAGGTAGTCGACCCCTTCGCGCTGGAGCTCAATGGCGACCTCATAGTCGCCGTGGCCATAGCTCGAGGCCTTGACCATTGCCATCAGTTTTGTGCCCCTTTCGAGGCGGCTGCGATAGCGATTCAGATTCGACACCATAGCCCCGAGGTCCACCTCCAGCACCGTGGTGTGGCAGCGACGCGAGAGCGAGTGGACAATCCTATCGAAACCCGACATCGGGCCTCCCTTGATAAGTAGCGCCGCATTCTGGAACTTATTTTGCGAGAGCACCTTGAGAAATTCGTCCGTCGAGGAGTAAAATTCGTCGGTGTCGGCAAAGAAGTGCTTGTGGGCAGCAATGTATCGGCCCACACCGATGAACATATCCACCCCCGAGAGCTCCCTCACGCGTGCCACACGCGAGTAGATCTCCTCGTCGGGGAGGGTGCTGTAGAGCATATCGGAGAGTATCACCACCCTCCTGCGGTCACCCGCAACATCTCCCAATTTTTCGAGAGCTATGGAGAGTGAATTGATGTCCGAATTGTGTGTGTCGCTCAGGATAACCGAGCCACCAAATCCCTCGGCAAGTTGGAGTTGCAGTTTCACGGGCTCGGCGTGGGTCAAGCGGCGCTCAACATCCTCCCTGTCGTAGCCGAGGTAGGCGTAGAGTTCGCCCACCATAGCCCTCATACTCTCCACTCCCACCTTTTGGCTCACTGCCTCCAGCGACTCGGCAATGTGGCGCGAGGTGGAGTTGTAGATAACCATCCTGCTGCGGGCAAAGAGCACAGCCTTCTCGGCAGCCTTGTGCGACCTGTCGACAAAGTTTTCGTCGTGCTGTCCCTCGAGCGAGGTGAAGATGCCCACGTCGGGGCGGATGACGCTCTCCAAACGAGCCATCTCGTCGGGACGCGAGATGCCGGCCTCGATGACAGCCAGATCCTCGTTGCCCTCCATCATCAGCAGCGACAGCGCCACACCCAGCTGTGAGTTGTAGCTCCTGGGCGAGCGGAACACCCTCACTCCCTCCGGAGCACACTGTGCAATCCACTCCTTCACGGCAGTCTTACCGGTCGAGCCTGTGATGGCCACCACAGTGCCGTCGAAGTAGGTCCTATAGTCGGCAGCCATAGCCTGCAAGGCCCTGAGCGAACGACCCACCACCACAAAGCCCGCCTCGGGATAGGGGGTGAAATCGAGTTGCTTCTCCACCATAAATGCGCGGATTCCTCGTCTGTAGAGGTCGCCGATGAAGTCGTGGCCGTCGTGGTTGACACCCTCAATGGCCACAAACATCGGAGCACTTCCGAGCGCAAAACTATGTCTCGAATCGGTCACAACACTCCTGACCTCAACATCGTTACCGACCAAACGACTGCCGGCAACAATCTCCACAATCCTACTGAGTCTATACCTCATAGTAATATAATAATGATGTCTGTTTCGGACTATCCGCCCGTGGGGCGGCTTGGTTTATAGGGTAGTTAGGGAAATTAGGGAGATTGGTACGAGAGGTCTGTGGTGCTATAGACCACCTCTGTCCCAAATCTTCCTAAACTCCCTACATACAATCTCTTTCTGTACGCACACCTCGCTGCTTGCCGAGAGGCCTCTGGGCATTAACAACGGTGCACTGCAGCGAGTGGGAATCACCGCCGAGTGCGCTCGCAGCGAGTGGATATCTCGGAGGAAATTTCTTGCCAAGCAAGGGAGGGAAACCGGAGTTTACGCGAAGTAAATGAGGATTTCACTCTCTGCAGTTCGGCACAAAAAGCACCCGAGAGATACGCTCGCTACTTCAGGATCTCGTCGATGAGAGCCTGAGTCTCGGGCTTGTGACCACGGAAAGCCACATAGAGCTCCATAGGATGACGAATGCCACCCTTGGAAAGCACCTCCTCGCGGAAGCTCTCACCACACTCGCGGGAGAAAATACCCCTCTCCTTGAAGAGCTCAAAGGCGTCGGCATCGAGCACCTCTGCCCACTTGTAGCCATAGTAGCCGGCAGCATAGCCGCCTGCAAAGATGTGGCTGAAGGAGGGACCCATAAGAGTGCCCTCAACGGTGGGAAGCACCTGAGTGGGAGCCGCAGCAGCCCTCTCAAATGCGGTAACATCCTCGATGGGAGCAGTGGCGGTGTGGTAGGCCATATCGATCATACCGAAGGATACCTGACGGATGTTGGCATAGGCTGCGAGGTATTTCTTCGAAGCGATAATCTTATCCCTCAACTCGGCAGGCATCTTCTCGCCGGTCTGGTAGTGAACAGCCACGATGTCGAGGAACTCGGGCTGGATGGCCCAATTCTCGAGAATCTGGCTGGGGAGCTCCACGAAGTCGCGGTAGACATTGGTGCCGGTGAGCGACTCGTAGGTACCCTTGGCGAAGAGTCCGTGGAGGCAGTGGCCAAACTCGTGGAGGAAGGTCTCAAACTCGTCGAAAGTGAGGAGCGAGGGAGCAGTCTCGGTGGGCTTGGTGAAGTTGCCGCAGAGCGAAATGAAGGGGCGAACCTCCACGCCATCCACGGTCTTCATCTCCCTGAAGGCGGTCATCCACGCACCACCACGCTTGGTTGCACGGGGGAAGAAATCCATATAGAGCACGCCGAGGAAGTCACCATTCTCCTCGAGCACATCGTAGGCCTTCACATCGGGGTGGTAGACATCAATGGCGGGGTTCTCCACAAAGCGGATGCCATAGAGTTTCTCGGCCAGGGTGAAGATGCCCTGCTTCACATTCTCCAGCTCGAAGTAGGGTTTCACATCCTCCTCGTTGAAGTCGAAGGTGGCAACTTTATATTTCTCGTTCCAATAGGCCCAATCCCAAGGCATAATCTCATAGTCGGCGCCATTGCGCTTTGCAAATTTGGCAACGGTCCTGTAGTCCTTCTTGGCATACTTGATGGTGGCGCCACGGAGCTCCTCGAGGAAGCCGTTGACGGTCTCGGTGGTCTCGGCCATACGCTCCTCGAGCACGAAGTCGGCGTAGGTCTCATAGCCAAAGAGTTTTGCGCTCTCCAGGCGGAGCTCAACGATGCGCTTAACGATATCGAGGTTGTTGAACTCACCGCCCACGCAGCGCGAGTTGGAGGCTTTCCACACCTGCTCTTTCAGCTCACGATTGGAGGAGTAGGTGAGGAAGGGGAACATACTTGCCTGCTGGAGAGTCACAGTCCAACCCTCCTCGCCACGCGCCTTAGCCTCGGCAGCCATAGCCTCGCGCACAAATGCGGGCAGCTCGGCAACCTGAGCCTCGTCGGTGATGTTGAGCGAGAATGCGTTGGTGGCTGCGAGCACGTTCTGCTCAAACTGCAACGAGAGGTTGGAGAGCTCCTCCGAGATGCGACGGTACTGCTCCTTCTGCTCGTCGTTGAGGTTGGCACCGCTGCGAACAAAACCTTTATAGGTGTCCTCGAGCAGTTTTGCCTCCTCCTCATTGAGGTCGAGGTTGGCCTTGTTGTCGTAGACAGCCTTCACACGCTCCCAGAGGGTGGGATTGAGGTTGGTGTCGTTGGAGAAGGCGATGAGTTTGGGCTGCACCTCGAGTGCGAGTGCCTGCATCTCGTCGCTGGTCTCGTTGCCATTGAGCACGAAGAAGATGGTCGAAACGTGGCCGAGCAGCTCGCCGCTACGCTCCATAGCGATGATGGTGTTCTCGAAGGTAGGCTCCTCGGGGTTGTTGATGATAGCATCCATCTCTGCGCGCGCCTCGGCGAGTGCATAGTCGAAGGCGGGCATATAGTGCTCGAGTTTGATCTTGGAGAACTCGGGAGTTCCATAGGGAGTTTCGCCCTGGTTAATCAGGGGGTTGTTCTTGATTGAATTGCCACAACCACAAAGCATAGTTGCTGCCATAATCACGGTTAAGAGTTTAGTTTTCATTGTGTTAATTGAATGGTACTTGAATATTTGAGTTTGTTTAGTTGTTTTCCAATAGGGGGCGGTGAGCCTTGTTGATGGGGATCAATTCACTCTGCTTACCTCGCCATCGGCCACAGCAATAACGAAGGCTCCGGGGAAGGGTTTTTGTGCCTCGGCACAGAGTCGTTTTGCCTCATCGAGGGATGCGGCCGGCACGAGACAGCGCCACTTGCCGGCGGGTGTTGTGCGCTGCACTATGCGACCCGCATAGGGACCAAACTTGCGGTCGGTGGGGTTGGACTTGGATGCGAGCGTGCAAATCTGCACAAAGTACTCCACCGCGGGTTTAGCCTCAGCCTTGGGCGAAGGTTTAACCTCGGCCTTGGGCGAAGGCTTGGCATCGGCCTTGGGCGAAGATGCAGGTTTCGACTCCTTTGGCGCAGGAGTGGGTTTGGCCTCCTCCTTGGGTGCTGGTTTAGCTTCAGGCTTGGCTTCGGGAGCAGGCTTGGCCACAGGGGTAGGCTTAGCCGCAGGGGCGGGCTTAGCTTCGGGAGCAGGCTTGGCCGCAGGGGCAGGCTTAGCCGCAGGAGCAGGTTTCGTTGCAGGGGCAGGCTTAGGGGTTGCAGAAGCCGAGGTGGCGGCCTCCTCCACACGAGCATTGTAGCGCGCCCTATACTCGCTGAAGGCGTCGAAGAGCGACTTGGCAACCTGAGCCACACCCTCCTCGCTGTGGAGGTAGTCGCGGTCCGACTTATTGGTCATAAAGCCCATCTCCGTCAGAACCGCCGGCATAGCCGTGCGCCACAACACCAGATAGGGACCCTGGCGCGCACCACGGTCCACAATGGGGGTGTTCTTGGCATAGTGCTTCTGCACCAACTCCGCAAAAATCATACTCTGCTCCGAGTGGGCATACTGCATCAGCGAGAAGATGATGAAACTCTCGGCACTATTGGGGTCGTAGCCCTCATACTTCGCCTCATAGTCGCCCTCCATCACAATGACGGAGTTCTCACGCTGTGCCACAGCCAAGTGTTTCTCCGACTTGTCGTTACCCATAATGTAGGTGGAGCTGCCGTGGGCCTCGCTATTTCCCGTGGCATCGGTGTGAATCGAGACAAACAGGTCGGCATTTGCACGGTTGGCAATCTCGCCCCTCTGGTGGAGCTCTATGAAGCGGTCGTCCTTGCGGGTGTAGACCACCTTAACGTCGGGATAGGCCCTCTCCACAAGCGCTCCGAAAGCGAGTGCCACCTTCAGGTTGAGTTCCTTCTCCAAATGGTCGCCCCAGGAGCAACCGGGGTCCTTGCCACCGTGTCCGGCGTCGATAACAAGGGTCGAAAGTTTGCTGTCGGCAACGTCAATTTTCCCCTGCGCGCACACGAGCGAGGGCAAGAAAAGCGTTAATATGAGGAGTAAACGAGTTGTTAGTTTCATTTTTTTGTTATTTTTGCTGAATGATTCGCCCCATAAGGGGGCTGATAATCACCGGTTTATGTTTTTTTGCCGACTTTGTCGGCAAAGGTAATGATTTTTTGTGATATTTTGGAACCAAGAGGTATAAAATACTTGATTTTTTCGCTGGCCGCACTCCTGTTTGCGGCTACGCTCGCCGCACAAACCCCCGAAGGGGAAGAAAAAACTTTGCCCCCACAGGCAAAAACTCTCACCCCTCGGGAAGCATTCGCCACCCCCCTCCATCTCGACTCTCCCACTTTGGCAGAGAAGACCCCCGATTCGCTCCTCCAGCAGAGGCGCGCACAGGCGGCACGCTCCATCGACTCGCTCTCCAATCGAGCCGAGAACCGTGCCATCGACTCCCTGCTCATCCTCCCCTCCGACACGGCAGGCCGACGTAAGCAACGCAACTTCCTCGATGAGATCATCTCGGGTAAGAACAAAGACTCGCTCTACTACGATGTGCGTGGCAAGATGGTCCACATCTACGAGCAGGGCGATGTCACCTATGGCAATATGAACATCAAGGCCGACTATATGAAGGTCTCGATGGACTCCAAAGAGCTGCTCGCCTACGGTAAGGCCGACACCTCCGCCTATGGTCACACCCGCCCCGAATTTACCGAGAACGGCTCGACCTACACGATGGACACCGTAACCTACAACATCAAGTCCAAGAGGGCAAAAATCAAGGGTGTGGTGACCAAAGATGGCGAGGGATTCCTCACAGGACGCGACGTGAAGATGATGGACGACAAGTCGTTCAACATCAGCGGCGGCGTCTACACCACTTGCGACCACACCGACCATCCCCACTTCTACATCAATATGACCAAGGCCAAGTTCATCCCCGGCAAGAAGATTGTCTCGGGCCCCTTGTACCTTGTCATTGCCGACGTTCCCCTGCCCCTGCTCATCCCCGAGGTCTTCTTCCCGATGAATCAGGAGCGCAAGACGGGTATCATTATGCCCAGCTATGGTGAGGAGAGCAACCGAGGTTTCTACCTCCGCAACGGTGGATACTACTTCGCCTTCAACGACTATGTCGACCTTGAGCTCACGGGCGGTATCTACACCCTTGGCTCGTGGGAGGTCAACGCCCGCTCCAACTACAAGGTGCGCTACAAGTTCAACGGCAACATCGGCATCAACTATGCACAGACAGTGACGGGCGAAAAAGGCTCGAGCGACTACTCCAATCAGGGTAGCTTCAAGGTGACTTGGACCCACTCGCAGGACGCCAAGTACAACCCCAACTCCACCTTCTCCGCCAACGTCAACTTCTCCATCCCGGGCTTCAACAAGAACGCCTCGCAGGATATGACCGACTACCTCACCTCGCAGACCACCTCCACCATCAACTACTCCCACTCGTGGAAAGGCCTGCCAATGAACATATCCATCGGTCTGAACTACTCCCAGAACCTCAACAACGGCGACGTGGCACTGGGTATGCCTAACATCAACTTCAACGTCAACCGTTTCTACCCCTTCAAGCGCAAGGTGATGATCGGCAAGGAGAGGTGGTATGAGAAGATTGCAATGACCTACAAGGCACAGATGCAGAACACCCTCAACACCAAGTTTGAGGAGCTGACCAAGGCCGAAACTCTGGGCAAGATGAAAAACGGTGTCAAGCACTCGCTGCCCATCACCGCGAGCTTCAACGTGGGCGGTTTCCTCAACATCTCCCCCTCGATCAACTACAACGAGAGGTGGTACTTCCGCCGCGTCGACCAGACCTGGGACCCCCAAGCCAACGCCATCGTGCAGGACACCACCCGAGGCTTCTATCGCGTCTACGACTACAGCGCCTCCGTATCGGCCAACACCACCCTCTACGGTATGTATCAATTCAAGAGCCCCAAGAGCTTCGTGAAGGCCATTCGCCACACCATCAACCTCTCCGCCTCGGCCTCCGTGGCGCCCGACTTCGGCACGGAGAAATATGGCTATTGGAAGCAGGTGCAGGCCAATGCCGACGGCTCCCGTATGCAGCGCTACTCCCCCTTCTCGGGTGAGCTCTATGGCGTGCCGGGCAGCAGCGCCAACGCCTCGTTGTCGCTCAATGTGGGTCAGACGCTCGAGGCCAAAATCGCCAGCGACACCGACACCACGGGTATGAAGAAGGTGAAGATCATCGACGACCTCAGCTTCTCGCTCTCCTACAACTTCCTGGCCGACTCGATGAAACTCAGCAACATCCCCGTGAAGATACGTTCGAGCATCATCCCCAACTTCGGCATCAACATCTCGATGACCCTCGACCCCTATGAGGTCGATAAGGCCACGGGCAAACGCTACGACAAGCTCCTCTGGGGCCGCGGCATACCCGGCCGAATAGCCTCCACAGGTTGGTCGTGTGGCTACACATTCCGCTCCTCGGACCTCTACACCGAGGCGACCATCAACGACATCTCCAAGCAGTATCCCGAGTACTCCAACCCATATTTCTACGACCCCAACGACCCGCTCGACCCGGCCCTGCGTAGGCAGTTGATGACCTCGCAGTACTACGACTTCTCGATGCCGTGGAACTTCTCGTTCAACTACTCGATCAACTACACCGACAACGGCATTGTCAAACGAGTGGTCAACACGCTCGGATTCAACGGCTCACTCACCCTCGACAAGGACAAAAAGTGGGGCATAACCTACTCGGGCGGTTTCGACTTCGACAACAAACAGCTCACCCCGGGCGTTGTGACCCTCTCGAGGGACCTCCACTGCTGGCAGATGAACTTCTCCTGCGTGCCGTTTGGCTACCGAAAGAGTTGGAGCTTCCAGATCAACGTGAAGTCGTCGTTGTTGCAGGACCTCAAGTACAAGAAGGAGTCGTCCCACTACGACAATATGTATGAGTAGCACTCCCCCGCTGCGGAAACAACCACACAAGCAAAAGTGATGAACAACAAAAAACTCGAAATAAAACTCGGATTCGACCACATACGCCGTCAGTTGGCCGACCTCTGCTCCACCCCCGGCGCCGCCGAGATGGTGGCCGAGATGGAGTTCCACACCTCCCCACGAGAGGTGGAGTGGCTCCAAGCCGTGGCCGAGGAGGTGAGAGAGGCACTGCTGATGGAGCAGTATTTCCCCAAAGGGGAGCTCGTGGAGTTCGCCCCCGTGGTGGCCAAGCTGGCTGTGGAGGGCACCTTCCTCGAGGCCGATGAGCTGCTCACCCTCCGCAGCGGACTCAAGGCTGTGGCCGAGGCCACCCGCATCTTCCTCGGCGCCGAGAGTCGCTACCCCATAATGCGCTCCCTCTCCGAGCAAGCAGGCTCCTACCCCGAAATCACCGGACATATCGACACCATCATAGACCGCCACGGCGAGGTGCGCGACAACGCATCCCCCGCCCTCTACGACATCCGTCGCTCCATTCGTGCCCACGAAGGCCAGGCCGCCAAGAGGCTCCAAGCTGTGTTGGCCGAAGCCATCCGCCAGGGTGTGGTGGAGGAGGGAGCAGCACTCACCGTCAGGGAGGGTCGCACCGTAATCCCCGTAGCCGCAGCCAACAAACGCAAGCTCAAGGGCTTCGTACACGACGAATCGGCCACGGGAAAGACCGTGTTCATTGAGCCCGTGGAGGTGGTCGAAATCAACAACGCACTGCGCGAATTGGAGTATGCTGAGAGGCGCGAGGTTGTCCGCATCCTCAGCGAGCTCACCGACTCCATCCGCCCCTATGCCGAGGGTCTTGCCGCAAGTCGCAAATACCTCACCCACTTCGACTTCCTGCGCGCCAAAGCCCGCTGGGCCGTGGAGAACGGAGCCTACAAGGCCATCCTCTCCGACAGCGGCACACTGCGCTTGGTCGACGCCCGCCATCCGCTGCTCCAGCAGAGCCACGCACGAGAGAAAAAGGAGGTCGTACCCCTCGACCTGCTCCTCAACGGCAGCCGACGCATCCTCGTCATCTCGGGCCCCAATGCGGGCGGCAAGTCGGTGTGTCTCAAGACTGTGGGATTGCTTCAGTATATGTATCAGAGTGGCCTTGCCATCCCCGCATCGGCGGTGAGCGAGATGCCCATCTTCGAGAGCATCTTCATCGACATCGGCGACCAGCAGAGCATCGAGAACGACCTGAGTACCTACTCCTCCCACCTGACCAATATGAAGGAGATGTTGGCCGGTGCAGGCCCCGCAACCCTCATACTCATCGACGAGTTTGGCAGCGGCACCGAGCCCACCATCGGCGGCGCCATAGCCGAAGCTATGCTCGAACGCTTTGTGGAGTGTGGCACCTACGGAATCATCACCACTCACTACACCAACATCAAGTACTTCGCCTCCAACCACCGCGGCGTGGCCAACGGAGCAATGATGTTCGACGTGCAGAACATTCGACCCCTCTTCCGACTCGAGATGGGCGAACCGGGTAGCTCGTTTGCCATTGAGATCGCACGCAAGATTGGCCTGCCCGAGCAAATCATCCGCAGCGCCTCCGAGAAGGCCGGCTCCGAGGTCATCAGCCTCGAGCGACAACTCCGCGAGGTGGCTCGCAATCGCAACTATTGGGAGCAGAAACGTGAGCGCATACGCATCGCCGACAAGAGGGTCGAGGAGATGGAGAAAGAGTATGCCGAGCGACTCGCCAAACTCAAAGACGAACGCACAGCCATCATCCGTCAGGCCAAAGACGACGCACGCGAAATCCTCGATCAAACCAACCGCACCATTGAAAATACCGTGCGCGTAATCCGCGAATCGCAGGCCGAAAAGGAGACCACCAAGCTCGCACGACGCGAGTTGGAATCGATGCGCGAGATGGTCGAAAGCGACGTGGACTACCTCTCCGCCGAGAGCGAAAAGGTAGCCCGAGAGATGGAGAAAATCGAACGCCGCCGCCAGAAACGCGCCGAGCGCAAAGCACAACGAGGCGAGACGGAAGAGGCTCAAACCCAGGTGGAAGAGCCCAAAGTCCTCCCCATAGTTGTGGGTGCAAAAGTACGCATCGTGGGCCAGGAGGGCGTGGGCGAGGTGGTGTCGCTCAAGGGCAAGAAAGCCACGGTTGCCATTGGCCAGATTATGACCACCCTCGCAGTGGAGCGACTCGAGGCCATCAGTCAGAACGAATATAAGAAGCAGACCCGCCCCACCACGGCACGCACGGTGGTGAGCGTGGACATCTCCAGCCGCAAGCTCAACTTCCGCGACAGCATAGACATCCGCGGAATGAGGGCCGCAGAGGCTATGGATGTTGTGCAGGACTTCATCGACGACGCCATTATGGTGGGCATTGGCTCGGTGACCATTCTCCACGGCAAGGGCACAGGTGCGCTCAAGGAGGAGGTGCGCCGCTACCTGCGCTACATCCCCTCCGTAGCCTCCGCCACCGACGACCATCCCGACCGCGGAGGTGCCGGCATCACCGTGGTGAAATTCAAATAGGAATACGATTTTGGGCGACTATGTAGTCGCCCAAACATTTTTGTCGAGATACCACGTATCTCTATCAGTGTTAGCCCTATTTAGGCCGTACAAACTCTACACTAAAAGTTTTTGGTGAAGCTTTTTACAAAAAGCTTCGTTCATTTTGGCGACTGCCGTCGCTTGTTTTCTTGCGACTGACGTTGCTTTTGTTCTGCGACTTTTTATAAAAAGTCGCCCAAAAATTTTTGTCGAGATACTTCGTATCTCTTCACAGCCTCTACCCCATTTACACACGCCCCCGTCACTTCGTGACACCCCCTCTAACTTAGAGGGGGAGTAAGGTGGGGAGTTACCTCTCTTAAACTTAGAGGGGGAGAAATTGGAGAGGAAGAGCCACTACCCTCTAACTCAGAGGGGTGTAAAGTAGGGTAATGCGCCCAAGGCCCCAATTTTGAATTTTGCATTTTGAATTTTGAATTAAGTGCTACGCACCACCCTAAATTCCCCCTCTAAGTTAGAGGGGGTGTCACGAAGTGACGGGGGCGTGTGTAAATGGGGTAGAGGCTGTGAAGAGATACGAA
>JAFPBB010000032.1 GCA_017390585.1 Tidjanibacter sp.
ACCCCAAGTCACATACATACGAGCAAAAAAACTTTGTGTAAAAGTGTAAACTTTTTGGGAGCGGGCGACTTTTTTTCAAAAAAATACATATCTTTGTAGCGTTGCTGTGTCCATACTTTTGGTCCGAGGGGCTCCGTGGAGAACATCTCGGGAGCAGGATAGGATGCCGCGACGTACGACTTTGACAGACAAAACACATCAAAAAAAACACGTTTAATTAATTCCAAACAAATTCAAAGTTATGAAAAAACTTTTTATGATTTTGTCGGTTGTAGGCGTAATGAGCCTTGCAACTGCTAACGTTTACGCACAGGAGCCCGAGGCTGAGGCTGTAGCAACTGAGCAGGTAGCCGATGAGGCTGTAGCAGAGGAGGCTGTAGCAGAGGAGGCCGCTCCCGCAATCGATGAGGAGACCGAGATTGCAGGCGTACCTTTCCACCAGGCACTTAAACAGAAATTTATCGAGGGTGGTGTATTCTGGATGACCCCCGTGTTGCTCTGCTTGATCATCGGTTTGGCAGTGGCAATCGAGCGTATTCTCTACCTCTCGTTCTCGAAAATCAACACCAAAAAGTTTATCGCTGCATTTGAGGAGGCTCTCAACAACGGTGGCATCGAGGCTGCCAAAGAGCTCGCTCGCAACACCAAAGGCCCCGTAGCCAGCATCTTCTATCAGGGCGCACTCCGCTACAACGAGGGTCTCGACGTAGTTGAGAAAGCAGTTGCATCCTACGGTTCGGTACAGAACGGTTTGATGGAGAGCGGCTTGAGCTGGATCAACCTCTTCATCGCTCTTTCGCCTTCGTTGGGCTTTATGGGTACCGTTGTTGGTATGATCGAGGCATTCGACCAGATTCAGGCTGCAGGTGAGGTTTCGGCAACCCTCGTAGCAGGTGGTATCAAAGTGGCTCTGCTTACCACCCTGGCAGGTCTTATCGCTGCTGTTATTCTCCAGTTGTTCTACAACTACATCCTCAACAAAATCGACAGCTCGGTAGTGGAGCTCGAGGATTCGTCGATCACCCTGGTTGACATCCTGACCGCATATAGCAAGAAATAAGTTTTACCCACCTAATATATTAGTAGAATATGAAATGGGTTAAATATGTAGAATACGTACTCTTCGCAATCACCATCGTGTGCTTTGCATCGCTCTTCTTCCTGCCCCAGGTGCAGCATATGGGCGATATGCACGCAGACTGTGAGTGGATGTTGTGGTGGCTGTACGGTATCGTAGGCATCGGCATCGTTGCCGCATTGATTTCGCCTGTCAAGAACCTGTTCACCTCCCCCAAAGCTGCCGTTAAGGCTTTGGTAGGCCTCGTGTTGGCTGCTGCCGTTATCGGCGGTTGCTACGCAATCTCGAGCGCTGCTCCCGTACCCAACTCGGCCGGTGGCTTCTTCGAGGACGCCTTTGAACTGAAATTCACCGACACTATGATGTACTTGACCTACTTAGTAGGTGGCGTGAGTGTCCTCATGATCCTCGTTGGTGAGATTCGCAACGCAATCAAATAGTTTGTAACCATATTAAAACCAAGATTGTAATATGGCAAGAAAAACACCGGAGATTAATGCAAGTTCGATGGCGGACGTTGCGTTCCTGCTCCTTATCTTCTTCCTTGTTGCAACCACAATGGACATCGACTCGGGTCTGAACCGTGTGCTTCCTCCTTGGAGCGAACAGCAGACAGATGCACCCGATATTCGTGAGCGAAACCTTATGTTGGTTCACGTGAATAAGTATGACCAGATTGCAGTTCAGGGAGAGTTGGTTCAGGTGAGCCAGCTCAAAGATAGGGCCAAAGAGTGGGTGCTCAACACCTCCAACGACTCCAATCTCCCCGAGAAAAAGAACGAAACAATTGATTTCATCGGCGAATACCCCGTGAGTCAAGGCGTTATCTCGCTCCAGAACGACCGCGGTACCAGCTATGAGATGTATATCAAAGTACAGAACGAACTCACTCGTGCCTTCAACGAGATTCGCGACGAGCTCAGCAAAGCCCACTTCGGTAGGCCCTATGCCGAACTCGACAAGGAGCAGCAGGATGCTATTGCCGACGCTGTGCCTATGAAGATCTCGGAGGCTGAGCCTCAAAACATTAAGTAGTATGCCCGTAATTAGGAAAAAAGAGAAAAAGGAGATCGGCCACATTTCGACTTCGTCGCTCCCCGATATCGTGTTTATGATTCTCTTCTTCTTTATGGTATCTACTTCTATGAAGGAGACTGAGCTTGTGGTGAAATTCAAAGCACCCCAGGCTACCGAGATTCAGAAACTCGAGAACAAGTCGCTTGTGAGCTACATCTATGTGGGTCCTCCCGTTGAGTCGTTGCAGGCTAAATTCGGTAGCGCACCCCAGATTCAGTTGAACAACAGCTTCAGCACTCCCCAGGAGATTGGCCAGTTCATCGCATCGGAGCGCGACGCCCTCAACGAGGCAGACCGCAACAAGATGACCGTATGTTTGAAGGCCGACAAGGATACTCGTATGGGTATCATCACCGACATCAAACAGGAGTTGCGTAAGGCAGAGGCCTATAAGATTAGCTACGCTTCCGTTAAGGCAGTGGGCAATCTGAAATAAGCCTTGAGATGATAGCAAAGGGAGGGTTGGCCAATGGGGCCGACCCTCTTTTTTTGCTTTCGGCACATCGACTTGGACACTACGGCTTGAGCTCGACGGTTGGGTGGTACTTCATTAAGGCGTGAGTAAGTTGGGTGGTGAATCGGTTGTGCGTGCATCTGTTTAGGCGGATGAGTTTGATAGGTTGGGATGGGCAAAAAAACGCCAATAACTACACAAAACGCCCAATTCTCAACGAAAATGGCGGTTGGAGTTTGGATGTTAGAAATTTATGGTTATCTTTGTACGCTCCTTTGGAGCAAAAGGCCAAGCCCAGATGGCGGAATCGGTAGACGCGTTGGTCTCAAACACCAATAGGTTAACCCCTGTGCCGGTTCGACCCCGGCTCTGGGTACAGAAAGGAGAAGCAGTTGCTTCTCCTTTTTTTGTTGCCAGAAACAGCCCCACACGCCGAGGGAATGGTGGCCGGATTTTTGTTCTTCACGCTTTTTTTGTAACTTTACACCAAATTAACACTCGCCAAGCGAAAACTAAAACTAAATACCTACACGCTATGTTTGCAAAACAGACCTACATCGAGCGACGCAACGAACTGCGACGCCGTATGCCCAAGGGTGGCATCGTTGTCCTCCCCGGCAATAGCGAGGCCCCTCGCAACTATTTCGACAACGCCTACGCCTTCCGTCAGGACAGCACCTTCCTCTACTTCTTCGGACTTCAGAACGCCGACTTGGTGGGTGTCATCGACCTCGACAACGAGCAGGATTGGCTCTTCGGCAACGACTACACCGTCGACGACATCATCTGGATGGGTCCCCAGCCCTCGGTGAGTGAGTTGGGTGCCTCGGTGGGTGTGGCCAACACAGCCCCCTTTGCAGCCGCACGCGACCACATTCAGGCCGCCATTCGCAGTGGCCGCAAGGTCCACTACCTCGTGCCCTACCGCGGTGAGGGTGTGCTGCTGATGAGCCAGCTGACGGGCATCAAGACCTCCGAGCACTATGCACACTGCTCGGCCGACCTGATTATCAACGTGGCAGCTATGCGTGAGGAGAAGAGCGCCGAGGAGATTGAGGAGCTCGAGAGGGCCTTCCAGATTGGCTACGATATGCACACCACCGCAATGCGCCTGACCCGCGAGGGTGTGTCAGAGCGCGTGATTGCGGGCGCAATGGAGGGTGTGACCCACCAGTATGGCGAGGGCGTGTCGTTCCACTCGATTGTGTCGCAGCACGGCGAGACTCTCCACAACCACTCCCACGACGGCATCTGCACCAATGGTAGGCTGCTGTTGGTGGACGCCGGTGGCGAGAGCGTGAACAACTACTGCTCCGACCACACCCGCACCTTCCCTGTGAGTGGCAAGTTCACCCCCGAGCAGAGGGACATCTACAACATTGTGCTCGCGGCCCACGACGAGGTGCTGAAGGTGGCCAAACCGGGTCAGTATATGAACCTCCACAACGTGGCACTGAAGAGTCTGGCGGAGGGTCTGATTGGCGTGGGTCTGATGAAGGGCAACGCCGAGGAGGCCGTAGCTGCGGGCGCTGTGGGCCTCTTTATGCCCCACGGATTGGGCCACGGCCTTGGTATGGACGTTCACGACTGCGAGGCTATGGGCGAGAGGGGTATGAGAGACTTCTCGAAGATTGTTGCCCGTGCGGAGGAGGTGGACACCTGCATTATGCGTAGCCGCTGGCGCCTGCGCCCCGGCACTGTGCTCACCGACGAGCCCGGCATCTACTTCATCCCCGCGCTCATTGAGCAGTGGAAGGGCGAGGGCAAGTGCAAGGAGTTCATCAACTACGACAAGCTGGGTCGCTTCTATGAGTTTGGCGGCATCCGCTTGGAGGACGACCTGCTGATCACCGAGGATGGCAACAAGATGCTCGGCGAGGGCAAACATATTCCCATCACCGTGGAGGAGGTGGAGGCCTATATGGCTGCCCACCGATAGGGCCCCACTGAGGGATAGAATGGAGCGAGGCGAGTCCAATGGTGGACTCGCCTCGCTGTTGTTTCTACCGATGTTGTGGTGCCCATTGTGAGCCCATTGCAAGAGGGGGCTACTCCTGCTCCTCCTCTTCGGCGAAGTCGGAGGTGTTGGGCTGATAGATTTTGACGGCGTCGGCCGAGATTTCGAGCGAATAGGTGTAGTACTTACCCGCCTGCCAAGCCACCGTGAAGGGGTCGGAGGTGAGGGTGAAGTCGGAGTCGATGAGTCCGCCACGCATAATGTCGGCCACGATGCGGATGCGTGAGAGTCCCGTTTGTGGGATGAAGAGATGGGAGGACTCGTCGATGTAGAGGTCGTTGCGCTCGGGCAGGAGCCACCCCTCGGCGGAGTCGTAGACAACCACGTCGGTTGCCTCGGCAAAGGTGTACCAGGTGGGATTGGGGAGCGACACGAAGGAGCCCTGCGTGCGGAGTTGCTCAAAGACAATCTGCTTTACGCGGACATATTGGGGATCGACGAGCACGGTGCGTGCCTTGACATCGACTTTTGCGAGTGCGTGGTGGAATGGGAGATCCACACCGAGGTCGTTGCGCTCTGGCAGGAGGTCGGTGAGGAGGTCGGAGTAGAGGATGTCGGTGTTGGGATTGGCTTCGGAGTCGAAGTTGTCCACGACGAGACCATTGCGGAGGTCGTAGGAGGTGACCAGCGAGAATGGTGCGTAGGCGACGAGTGCGAGCGCGGAGTTGTAGTCCCAGGGGGTGGATGTCGGGGGATACCAGAGGTCGTCGGGGCCTGCGGCGAAGCGTGTGTTGTGGAGGAAAGTTGTTGCTGCGGGGCTAAACTCGCTCCACTTGCGGTCGCGTGGGAGGGCGTAGGCTCGGAGGCCGAAATCGAGCTCTTGGGGGAAGAGTTTGGAGTTGGTGGCTGTGGTGGTTGTGCGCGTTGTTTGCTCGAGTATGGGGCGGCAACGGAGCTCCACAGGCTGTGCGCTTTCGTAGTCGTGCGAGAGCAGACAGCTTGTGAGTGGCATCAGGGAGAGGAGTGCCGCAAATATGGTTATTACTCTGAGTTTCACGCTTTTACTTGTGTTGAGTTGTGAGAAATGACCCCCTGGAGATGTGGCTTGGGGCCACACTCCCTTAGGACCTCGGGGAGGGGTCAATCTCCCCGAGGCAAACGTATGAATTTGTTGAGCCATCAGGCTCGGAGTCGACTACTGACGCTCGTCGTAGATGGTGTGAGTCTGAACGGTCCACTCCTCAACGGTAGGCTCGAAGTGGATCTCGAGATCCTCCTCATCGGGATCTTTCTCGCCGTCGCCATCCTTATCAACCCACTTGAAGTTGAAGGAGATGTTGTAGTGGTAGTCGTTGTTTGCGAGCCAATTGTTCTCGTTGGGAGCAGTCCAAGCGGTATCCTCGGGGTTGATAACGTAGGTACCGGTGTACTCGAAGCCGTTGTTGTCAACCACGGTGTACTTGATGGTGATAACGGTCTCGTCCTGGGGGAAGAGCTCGAGCTGAGCGGTAGCCTGGGTGTTCGACTCAATCTTGGTGGTGGTAATTACATCGTTACCGGTGTAGAACTTCTTGTTAGCGGGGTCAGTTGCGGTCCACTCGTGTTTGTCGGCATTGTAAGCATAGCTTGCGTACCTATTAACGCCAGCTACCTCGATGCTGTTGATGGTAAGTTTGAAGCTTTCGCGGCCAGTTGCGTTTGCATTAGCAAAGTAGAAGCCGAGGCGCGAGGTGGTGTGACGGAAGATGATGGGCACATCGTTCTTGGTCTGATTCTTTGCGGGGTCAGCCACGAGCAGGCCCTGAGCCTCGTCGATGGTAATTTTATCAATGGTCATACCGATAGCCTCCTCAACGCTGCATTTGATTTTACCATTTACCTGCGAGTAGTTGGGGCTGTACCAAGCGTAGAAATCGAGGTTACCATCTTTGGGCCAGTAGTAGGTACCATCAGCGTTGGACCAAGTGTTACCATCTTTTTTGATGGTCTCTGCCTTCTCACCCGATTTCCAGAAGCCACGGCGAGAGCCATCCTCACCCTCGTAGATAGCGAAGCACTCGAAGTTGTCGGCAACCTCTGCGAAGTCGCCACGGGTGTTCTCGCTGAGAGCGAAGTTTTTGAAAGCGATCTCGTTGCCTGCGGGCTCAGCGATCTCGTTTTTCACACAGCTGGTGAGCGCAACGGCTACCACGGCTGCAAGAGCATAAAGTTTTTTCATAGTTTTTGTGAATTAAAAAGTTTGTTATTGAGTTTATTGTTTTGTGATTGTCGTTTCCAATTAACCAACAGTGATGTTGCCACCCTCGCCAGCGGTCCAGTCGGTAACGGTGGGGCTAAAGGTAATCTCACCACCCATACCGATGGTAATGGTGTAGGTGTATTTCTTACCCTCCAACCACTCGGTGGGAATAGTCACAGTCGTACCAGTAATAACATCTTTCACACCACCACCATAATCGATGGTGTAGTCGATCAACACTTTGACATAGTCGACATCTTCAGCATCACTCTTGGTACCATCCTGAGGAATCACAAGAGCTGCATTTGTGCCAACTGCCGCGGCTGTGGTTGTTACGGTTTGAGTTGCTTCCAAGGGCAAGTATTCAAATGTAAGAACCTCATCTCCAACAGTGGTCCAAACGCCAGAGGTGTAGTTACCGGTGGATTTCACATTGCTCATAGTGAGGTTATCGAGGGTAACAACCCTATCACCATACTCGGTGGATTTGCTCACCTGGAAGCAAACTTGGGCGAGGCGGTGTTTGAAGGGAGTTGCCACAACACCACTTTGGAGATTATCCGAAAGGTCTGTGGTCATAAGATCAATTTGCTTGTCCCAATCTGCAGTAGTTACAAAATTGGAGAAATCGATACCTTTATTCGCATTAATGGAATGGGTTGCATCAGCACCATTATCTTTGTATGCGAAAGGCGAATAGCTAACAAATTTCAACCAAGCGTTGGTACCTTTGGGCCAATAGTATTTTTTGGTGCGGTTTCTCCAAGCACCTTCGTATTTCTCAATCTCCACGTTATCCATATAGGTGGTGTAGGTGGCTTTATCGTTGGTGATAAATGCATAGGCACCAAAGTGCTCCGTTTCGGGATAATTAGTTTCAGTTTCTGGATTGCCATCGGCATCCTCAATGGGGCCATGGACCACGGCACGGCCTTGAGCTTTGTAGTTGAATGCCTCGAAGGAGATTTCGCCGGCGGGGTCGGGAATCTCGGTGGTGGTTACGCAGCTGGTGAGCGCTACGGCCACAACGGCTGCAAGTGCAAAAAACTTTTTCATATTCTCTTTGTTTTTTAGACGTTTATATCTCTTAACTGATTATTGCAACCAAATTAGGCATCATAACGGTGGTTCTCGGATGCCCAATCCTCAACCTCGGGTGTAAACTTAATCTCCTCGCCTGCAGTGAAGTTGAAGGTGATGTTGTAGTAGTGCTTGGTGTTGATGACCCAATCGGTAGCATCGGCAGTGTAAACACCATCGTAGTAATATCCAGCATTGTTGTCGGCAACGCGGTATTTGACAACAATCTTTTTATTGTCTCCCGACTGGTCGAGTTCCTGGGGAAGAGTGAAGAATGTATAAGCGGCGTCGGTGGCGACACCAATCTCCTTGTTGTTTACAGCGTAGCTCTGGTCGCTTGTGTAGGTGGTCTCAACCGAGTAGTTGCTCCAAGCGGTGTAGGTGAAGTCACCCTTATCCATTGCCTCGGTAATCTCAACACCGGTGATGGTGAGAGCAAAACCGTCGTTATAGCTGGCGTTGGCAAAGCGGAAGATAACCTGCGAACCTACGTGGCGGAAGATGATGGGCACTTTATTTCCAGTTTTGAGAGCCGATTGTGCGGGGTCGGCAAGCAGAATGAGAGCTGCCTGCGATGCGGTTACGCCTGTGCCTTTAATACCATCGGTGGTATTAACCAACGAAAGGTCTACGCTGGTCTGATCCTCGGGGAAATAGTAGCCCCAGAAGGAGAGTTTACCTGCCTTAGGCCAATAGTAGGTGCCATCCTCGGCAGCCCAATAAGTCCCGCTTGCGTCGGTCTTTTCCACAATCTTCTTGGCAGCGTCGCCCCAGAAATTCTTGTAGTCGGAGCCGTCACCTTTGTTGGAGAACTTTGCGTAGGCCCTGAAGTATTCGGGGGTAAAAGCTAAGTTGTCGTCGGCACGGGTGCCCTCCGAAATGGCGAACTCCTTGAAGGCGATCTCCTCGGGTTTGGAGATGTCCTCCACCTCGTTCTTCACGCAAGAGGCGAGCACAGCAGCAACGCCCAATGCAAAAATCATAAGTTTTTTCATACGTTTTTTGTGTTTAGTTAATGGTTTATTGTTAATATTTATTTTGGTTTTATCTTTCTCTGCTTCCGCCGCACTCGGAGAACTCTCCCCACCACTCGCGCGGCGCTCTACTCAATATTGGGGCGATTAGATGGTGATGTCGTAGTGCTCCTCCTTCCAATCCTCCACCTCGGGGTGGAAACCGCCACCACTACCTGGAGGTGGCGCAGGCGGGTCGGGAACAACAATCTCGTCCTCCTCGATGTAGATATACTTGTCGGGATTGTCCTTGAACCTATCCGTGATGTCCTTATGCCAAGTGATGGTCTCGCCATTGGTGTTGGTCACAACAATCGTGAGCCACAGGTGGCTCTCCTCGCCCGGCAGCTTACCAAAGGTGTTGAAGGTGGTCTGCAGCGCATCCTCGCCCGTGCGGTCGTTGATGCCCGCCGTCATATCGAAGTACAAAATCACAGGCTCGATGCTCCTACCTCCCTCAAAGCCAAACATATTGCTCTTCGCCTGGCCCGAAAGCAGCGCCTGGGCGCTCGCCAAGTTGCCCTTATTGCGGAGCTTCACGCCGAGGTAGTAGGTCTCCACAATGCTCTCGCCCTCGGCGTAGATGATCTGCTCGCCCGTGCGGTGGAGCACCTCCACATCCTTCCTCGCAACAACCAGGTGGTCGGGCTCATAGACGATGAGCTCATCCTCGCTCGGAGCCACAAAGTCGGCAGGTCGGGTGGCCGAGTTGAGCTTGGTGAGGAGGTTGGTGCGGGTGCTATAGGGGATTTCGCTCGTGTAGGCCTCGATGGTGTTCTGCCAGCGGTCGTTGCGAATCAGGGTCGACTCCGTGTCGAAGTTGTAGACCACCATACGGTATTTGCCGGGCTGGCAGTGGATGTAGCCACCCTCGGCCTCCACATAGTCGTCCGAGACGAACTCCATAGTCTTGGCGTCGTAGAAGATCACCCTCATAAGCTCGGGTGTGGGGATTGGTCCGGGGTGGTTGAGCACCTCGAGGTCGAGAGTGAGGTCGAGATAGAGGCCGTCGTTCATCTCCTCGAGGGGACGACGGTGGCAGCCCGCCGACACGGCAAGTGTCAGCAGCAACGCCATAGCCATTATGTAGCTCCTTATCCTCATCTATCTCTTTCGTTCGTTTCTCTCTTTTGTGCGGCCCCGAGAGGCCTCGTTTTGTCTATCTCGGCCCCATTCGGCCCATATTATTTCGTCGTGCGGCCCTACTCCATTCGGCCCGCGGTGTGTTCCATTTCGTTTGCGGCTCTCCTCCGCCGTGGTCAAATCTATTCGACGCTGTCGTTGAGCGAGTCGATCCTCTTGCTCCTATCCTTGCTCACCTTCCACTCGATGGGCATCACCAGCGAAATCTTCGCCTTGGTGGGACCCCAATAGCCAAACGTACCGGTGATCTTATCCCTAATCAGAGTCTCCTTGCCATTGGGCTCGGTGATGTGGAAGTAGTGGCGGTAGTTGCTCTGGAGGTAGCCGAAGCCCAACTCACACTCCATCCTCCACCTGTTGTTGAGCTCCCACGCGTAGCCGTAGCTCAAGCCCGCAGCCAGGAAGAACTCGCCCTGGTAGCCATCCGTACTCCTCCACTGGAAGTCGTAGAGACCACCACCGGCATAGAGGCCGAGGAAGTGGCCCAGCAGCCTATTGTCCCTCCTGCGCTCGCCCAGCCACCAGCGGAACTCCACGTCGCCCCACAACAGCTGGTAACACCAATCCCAATCCTTCGGTACATACCAGGGGAAGGTCCAGCTTGCATCCACCGAGAAGCGGTTGCCGATGGGGATTTCGAGAGCGATATTGATTGCGCCGGCAGCGTCGAAGAGGAGGTTGGTCTTTGCGGCAACAAGATAGTCGATGTAGGGCACGTTCACATCGTCCCTGACGTGGGTCTCCTCCTTGGTGGGGGGAATCCAGAGTAGGCCGTCGCCCGTGGCTTGCAACTGCTCAAAGGGGCGGTGCTCCACGGTGCCGTCGGCCCTCTGCAACTCTGCCTCGGTGAAGCGCACATCGAGGGTGTTGTTCTTATCCTGATGGAGGGTGAAGCTACCCGAGACTATGGCGCCCACCTTGCCGTCGACCAGCGCCCAGCTACCCTCGGGCACACCATTGTCGTTGTAGGGGCCTCCGAGGGCCTCGCCACAACGCTGCGGCTCTGGGGAGATGGTGTAGCGGCCTGTGAGGTTGACGGTGCTGACGGGGGCAACCACCTTGTAGAGACCCACCACCTGCTCCTTCTCCCTGACGGTGACAACAAAGAGGGTGGTCGAGTCGGACAAACGCCTATCGCCATCGGGGGCGGTCACATAGTGGCCCTTGCGGGAGATGGTGTAGGTATATTTGGGAGCTTCCACAACGGGGATGAAGCTCGGGCCGTTTTCGGTGGGTCGCATCAGCTTCACCTCGGGGAGTGCATACCAGATCTCGGGCATCTCGAGCATAGAGCCCACGGGGGAGAACTCCACGAGCTCCTCGACGTGTTCTTTGTAGTAGAGGATGCAGGTCGAGGCGGTACGCAGATAGGGGAGAATGTTGCGACGAACATAGGAGTAGGGGTAGCCTCCACGGAGCGAAATAAGGCGACGCACCCTCACATCAGGGTGAACACCGCTCTCGGTAAGGATTGCCAGCACCTCCTTTTTGTGGGGCACCTTGGGATCCTGCTCGATCATACGGACCATTCCGTCGTAGTCCTCACCACGAGGGTAGACGTGGAGACGTTCGGCGTCGATGGAGGGGTAGTTGCGGAGGAGGTAGGATTTGATGGTTGCGGCACGCCTTTCGGAGAGGGCTTGGTTGTAGTAGACATTACCCTCGGGCGAGGCGTGTGCAACGACCACGATGCTATCGAGCCTGTCGGCGTGCTCCTTCATCAGTTGGTCGAGTTTTGCGAAGGTGGTGCGGTTGGAGAGGTAGGAGGGGTCGAGGTTGGATTTGTCGAAACGGTAATAGAGAGTCACCTCGGCTTTGTGGCCCACAGTTTTTTGGCCCCAAAGCGAAGTCGCCCACAGTAGAAGCGCTGCGGCGAGCGCCAGAATCCTACCAACGTTTCTCATTATTTAACTCTCGGTCGTTTCGTTTCACTGCTCCTCTCGCCTGCGCCGCGCATCGTGTGCGCTCCTACGCGCGCGAGGGAATAAATCCGTCGGATTCATCGGGCCACAGAGCCACACCAACGGCACAAAAAAACAGGCTTCACAGAAGTCCTTGCCCAATCTGCAGTGGAATGTTCACTTTTTCGCAGATTATGCAAACACAAAAATAGGTAATATTTTTACACCACGCCACAATAATTGGAAAAAATGCACATCCACACTCTATATTTTTTCAGATAAAAATACACGGGGGGGGGTAAATCTGAACATTTCGTGTAAAATTCATAACATTTGTACAAAGGGGACAAAGTGAAAGGGTGTGGGAGGGTGTGAAAAGAGGGCGACGGCATCGGCCCGTCACCCTCCATTTATTTGTTCAAAAACTCCCTCCATTTTACCCCAACGGAGAGTCGCGCCAACCGCTAATGCAACTTGGCCCCAATCAGCTCCAGAAACTCCTGGCGAGTCTCTTGGTGGTTGAGGAAAGCGCCGCTGAAGGCCGAGGTTGTGGTGATGGAGTTCTGCTTCTGCACTCCCCTCATCTGCATACACATATGGGCAGCCTCGATGACCACAGCCACACCCAGGGGATTGAGCGTCTCCTGAATGCAGTCGCGGATCTGCATAGTGAGCCTCTCCTGCACCTGCAGGCGGCGTGCAAAGCTCTCCACGCAGCGCGGAATCTTCGACAGACCAACAATCTGCCCATTGGGAATATAGGCAATGTGCGCCTTGCCATAGAAGGGGAGCATATGGTGTTCGCAGAGCGAGTAGATTTCGATATCCTTGACGATGACCATCTGGCGGTAGTCCTCCTTGAAGATGGCGGCGCGGAGAATCTCGGCGGGATCCTCCACATAGCCTTTGGTGAGGAACTGCATACATTTGGCCACTCGCTCGGGGGTCTTGACGAGTCCCTCGCGGGCGGGGTCTTCACCGAGGAGTCGGAGTATGGCTTCGTAGTGTTCCATCAGTTGAGCCGTAGTTTCGGCGTCGTAAATCTCCTCTCTTTTGTACATAATCGGGTGCTATGGTTAGTGTGGTTAAAGTGTTGTCGTTAACGTGTTTAGCTTGTCCAAGTCGTCGGATTTCGAGTGCTCCTAATGAGCCACCCCTCTCCCACTATTTGCGCGGCTCGCCGAGGATGACCACCTCAATGGAGTCGGCCACAGAGAGTGCCTCCAGCGCCTCCGACGAGAGCCTGCTGCGCTCGGCAAAGAGAGCCTCGGCATCGGCTCGGAGCGAGTCGGCAAGGGCCACATTTTTCTGGTGGGCCACCTGTCGGAGCGAGTCGTTGCGGAACCATTTTTTCTGCGCCTCGGTGAGGAGTTTTTCGCTGCGCGAGGTGAGCTTCTCGGCCTCCTTGGTGCGCTTCTCGGCCTCCCCATTGAGGCTGTCGGCGCGGAGTCGGAGAGCCGCCGCCTCGGCCAACTCCACCGAGTCGATGGCCACCCACACGGTGTCGTGGGCCAGCATCGGGATGCGTGCGTCGAGGTAGCCGCGTGCGCGAATCGAGTCGTTGTCGTAGAGTGCGGGGCGGAAGCGCAGGAGCGAGTCCATACGGGCCAGCGCAAACTCCGAGGAGGGCAGGTAGACCACCTTAAGCGAGTCGAACTCAATGTGGGGTTCGTCCTCACGATGGGCATAGTCGGCAAGCAGAATTTCGTAGCGCACAGAGCCTCGCTTGGGGTGTATGACAGTCGAATAGCGCTTGCGCTCTTTGCGTTGCAACGATGTGCGAATCAAGTGGTTGCGGGTGCTATCCGCATCATAGAGCGAGTGGGACGTTTGGAGCCTGAGGTTCTTGTCGAGCGAGTCGACATAGTAGTTGTAGGAGACCAAATATTCGCCCTCGTCCTTCACGGGGAGGGTGATGCGGAGCTTGGCCGTGTCGCGGAAGCTGTGGACCTTCACCCTCTCCACAAAGAGCACCTCTGTGGCACACTCGGCCTTGGCAACCGAGTCGACATAGGCAAGGTCGCGCAACTTGCGTTCGTAGCCTTCGTGGAGCGATTCGAGGTGTCGGATGCTCTGCTCCACCACGTCACCCACGCGCGCACTCTTACGCTTCTGGAAGTTGGCGAGGGTGTTGAAAAAATCGTCCTGCGAGTAGCCATAGCGCTGGAGGATGGGGGTGTAGATATCGAGACTATCGGTGTTGAGACTGCGGTCCGCGGCGTAGGCATTGACGAGGAACATCTCTCGGGTGATTTTCTCGAGGTCTTTGTCGGGGATAATCTCCTTCTTGGAGCAACCTGCCAGCAGCAGTGCGCCAAGTGCAACAAGGAGTGGGATGTATCTAAAAACGTGTTTCATCGGGTTTTGCGCCTCGGGGAATCATCCTCGAGACAGTAAAATTGGTTAATATGAGGGTGACAGCCACCACTGCCACAACTATTCCGGCCAAGTCGCCCACGCGGATCTCCACGGGGTAGTTCTCCACAAGGAACGTGGTGCCTGGCATCTTCACGGGGCCAAAGAGAATCTGCACCAAGCAGACCGCCAAGCCGCCCACCAAGCCGCCCACAACACCGCGCACACCGATGAGCAGACCCGTCTGGCGGAATACTCCCGCCACAAAGGCCCTATTTCCACCCACCGAATAGAGCGTGGCAATGTCGTTGCGTTTCTCCGTCACGAGCATCACAAGCGAGCCCACAATGGTGGCCGCAGCGATGATGGTCACCAGCAGAAGGATGAAAAAAATCGACCACTTCTCCACCCTCGTAGCCTTGTAGACCGACTCGTTGAGTTCATACCTCGTGCGCACCACAAACTCCTCGCCCACAGCCGCTTGGACTCTGTCGCGCACCCGTTCTTCGCGCTCCCCGTCGACCACATCCACAGCCATTGCAGAGGCCCTACCCTCCACCGCAAGCAGCCCTTGGGCCCAATCGAGCGAGGTGAAGATGTGTCCGCCGAGGGTGTTTGCCGCAGCCGAGAGCGAGCCCGCGTGGCGCACCTTTTCGCTGCGGATGGCAGACATAGGGAGCAGTGGCGAGATGTTCTCTCGGCGGAGTGCGTGGATGGTCAGCAGGTCGTGGAGCGAGGCATTGCGTGCGGTGTAGCCGTCGGCAAAAATCTCGTCGAGCTCACACCCCACCACAGCCCTGCGGTAGGAGCCGTGGCGCAGTTTCCACTCCCCATAGAGCATCATCCCCGGCTCGGCGAGCCCCACCACCTCGGTGTAGTGGTAGTCGACACCCCTGAGGGTGGCAAACTTCTGCCTGCCGCGGTACTCTGCCACCACGCTCTCCTCAATGTAGTAGGAGCAAGCGCCCACACCCTCTACCCCTCCCACCAACTCGCGCGGCAGGCTCTCCTCGGGGAAGAACTTACCCTGTGCGGGGGAGATGACAAGGTCGGCATCGGCGGCGGAGTAGAGACTCTGGAGCAGCGAGTCGAAGCCGTTGTAGACCGACATCAGGATGACCATAGCGGCCACCGCCACACCCGTAGCCACCGAACTCACCGTCGCGGTGGTGTTGACCACCGAGAGCGACCGCGCCGAGCGCAGATAGCGACGGGCAAAGAGGCGTTGGAGTGCGGAGCCTTTCATTGGTGTTGTGGTCTGATTGTCGGCAATTTAGCCCCTCGTGGGGACTCTATTTTTTGAGCAGGTTGTCGATGTTCTCGATATACTCGAGCGAGTCGTCGAGGAAGAAGCTGATCTCGGGCACAACCCTCAGCTGGTTGCGCATCCTCGCGCCGAGGAGCTTGCGGATTTTCCAGCTCTCGGCATTGATTTTGCCCATCACCTCCTCGTGCTTATTGAAGGGGAAGATGGAGAGGTAGATGCGTGCATACTCGAGGTCGGGGCTCACCCTCACCGCGGTCACCGACACGATGACTCCGCGCACCAACTCGGCACACTCCCTCAGGAAGAGTTCGCTTATGTCCTTCTGAATCTGGCGAGCAACCTTCTGTTGTCTGGTCGATTCGTTTCCAATGTTTTCCATAGTCTGCTGTTTACTGTTTATTTCGATTCTTTTCTATTCCCTATTGTTTGGAGAGCCGCCCCCCTACTGATTGACCATCAACGTGGTACCCCCCTCGGTCTCATAGACTCCGCTGGGGAGCACATCCTCTCTGGCAGCCCTGGCAGCCCTGCGCTCTGCGGGGCTCTTTGCCCAGCCACCCGAGTGGTTCCAATGGTAGGCCACACCGAGGCTGAAGTTGATGTTGTCGAGCGGCGAGCGGAGGAATTGGGTGCCGAGGTAGATGGTCTTGCGTTTGACGATGTCGGAGTAGCCGAAGTAGTAGCGCGCCTCAAACATCAGCTCCACCTTCTCGAGTGCCCAGCCTGCGCCCAGACCCACCACCAGGCCATAGCCCCATTGGTTGTCGCGCACCGTCTGCCACTCATAGTCGAACTCCTCTCTCTCGCCCGTTTCGTTGTGGGTGTAGAACTCCTTGGAGCCCACTGCGAGGTTGTAGGAGAGGGTGGCGCCGGCATTGAGGAAGAGTCGGAGTCGCTCGTCGAAGGCGAAGACGTGGGGTTGCCACATAATGGGCACCATCAGGGTGTTCATCGCCCTCTCGTAGGTGTAGGTCTTGGAGTTGCGGTCGAGTGCTGCATATTGGAAGCCCCTCTGAATCAGCTCCAACTCCACGCAAAGGCCTCCCGTATAGGAGTCGTAGAGATAGGCGTTGTCCTTGCCGCCACCGTAGTAAACCCAATAGAATCCGCCATTGAACTTACCCCACACGGGAGGGGATGTCCAATGGGGGTAGAGCCTCACGTCGCCCTCACCCCAGCCTCCCTTGAAGCCGAGGTATTGGCGTTGAGCCGAGGCCTCCACACCCCCTCCTGCCACAAGCAGCAGCAGGGTGCAAAGCAGCGTTTTTATCTTCTTCACGTTCATTTTTGTTTCACATTTGTCTGTTAAGTCCCAATGTGGTCGTGGATGCTAATAGCGCTGGAAACCGCTTGCACCACTTCCGCCAATGGAGTTCATTGCGCCCCTCATAGAGCCCATTCCGGAGGAGAAGCCACCCAGGCCGCCGCCCTGCTGCTCCTTCTCGCGCTTGAGCGCCTCCTGACGACGTTTCTCCCTATCATCGAGCAACTTGCGGAGCCTTACTGCCTCCGTCTTGCGGAGCTGCTCGTTGACACTCTCGAAGGTGATGGGCTTGAATATTTTGTTCATATCGGCGGCAATCTCAATCTCCCAATTGGCCTTCACCTCCATCACCTCCTCGCCTTTGTCGTCGACATAGGGTTCCGAGCGTTCGGGTTGGCGGCGCTCGACGAGGTTGCCCGTATCCCACCTGCCGTTGCCGTTGGCATCCTCGAGGAAGCCTATGCGGACCTTGCCGGGCTTGACGTAGTTGAAGGTGTAGGTGCCCGTGGTGGCATCCTTCACCTCGGCCAGGGTGGAGCCACGCTCGTCCTTGAGGTAGACCACATAGCGGCTCTCGGGGCTCTTGCCGGAGAGCTTCACGATGACCTTGCCGAACTTCTCCGGGTCGAGGGTGACGTGGTCGCTACGGAGGGTGTCGTTGCTCTCACCTGCCACATTGCGGAAGGTGCCCGCAGGGATGGTGAGTGCATATTTTTTCTTGGGCTCCCACGCGGCGCGGAGGTGCCACTTCTTCATATCGATGCTGTCGCGGAAGAACTCATAGGCCACCGTCGGGAGCTCCGAATTATCCTCGGCAATGCTCTCCACGCCTCTCTTTTGAGCCTCCTTTGCCTTCTGCTCGGCAATCTTTTTCTCCTCCTCGGCCGAGAGTGCGTCGCCCACAAAGCGGAGGTCGATGGCAGCGGTATCCACAGCCACAAGCGGCATCTTGAAGGTGAAGGTGATGGTCTGCTCCGGATTGAGGTCTCCCCTACTCTGGTCGACCTTGAAGGGGTTGGGCTTGACGGGGGGCACATACTCCACGCTATCCTTCAGAGCCCTCTCCTTCTTGCGTTCCTCCTCCTCGCGAGCTTTTTTCTCCTCCTTGCTCTCGATGTAGCGCCACACGAGCGAGAGTTTGGCGGTGTCGGGCACGAGGTTGTTCACCGAGTCGTGCTTCATATAGACCACCCTACCGCGCAACGTGTCGCCCAGACGCTCGGCGGGGACATTGAGCCAATAGTTGATGGTGTCCCTACCGCGGGTGACATACTCGGTGACGATCTCCTCGGGTGCGATGCTGTCGAGCGAGAACTCGAGCACCTCGGGGTTGGGTGCGCCGAAATAGAGGGTCACCTGATGTTGTGCATCGCGCTTCGACTCGGAGAGTGTCTGACGCTTGAACCTGCCATCGGTGAACATCTTGAAGTAGAGCTGCGGCTCGGCGGTGAGGTGGTTGCGGGTGGTGTCGTACCACACGCGGAAATCGGGCTCCTTGGTGGGGTTGTGGAGACTATCGAGGAAGCCCACCTGATCGGTCTCGGGGTCGTAGGTGAAGTTGTTGTTCTTGTCCTCGATGGCGTAGATCTTGTAGTCTATCGGCTTGAGGTTCTGTGCGATAAAGATGCCGTTGCCGGCGGCCTTGGCCACTGCTGCGGGCTTATACTTGAAGAGGATGGAGTCGTAGGCGGGGATGGAGTCGACCTCTGCGGGGTAGAAGAATATGAGCGAGTTGCTCACGCTGTCGCCCTTGCTGGCGCTCACGGTGTAGCCACTCATCACCATCGAATCGATGCTGTCGCCCGTGGAGAATACATAGCGGAAGTCGCTCAGGCGGTTGCCCTCGTTGTTGTCGACAATGGAGCGTCCGAAGTTGAGTGCATAGGTTTGGTTCTCCTCGAGGGTGTCGAGGATGGTGATGCGTATGCCTCGTCCGCTGGTGGTGATGGTGGGGTTTTTCTTCATCATCGGCGAGGTGAAGAACTCCTTTTGTTGGTCCTTGATTTGGACATACTCATCGAAGCCGATGTAGATCTCCTTGCCCGTGAAGTTGGTGGTATTGAATGCCGGGAGTGCGCTCACCACGATAGGTGGCAGCGAATCTTTGGGGCCGCCTTGGAGCGAGCCCTGATTGGCACAACGCCAGAGGAGGCTGCTTCCGAAGAAAGCAACCATTGCCGTCTGCATCAACCTCTTGACCAACTGTTTTGTCCTCATTCCTATTCTCTGTTTGCTTCGATTGTTGTTTGTCTTTAACCTGTCGTCTGCTCTTTGATTCCGTCTGACTGCGCCATCTCACCTCTATGCTTCGCCCTTGGCCTCCATCTCCTCGAAGAGGGTGTGGATGGTCTTACGCAGCACGGGGTGGACTTTGTCGGGGGTAATCTCGTTGAGGGGGCGCAACACAAAGTCCCTGTCCTGAATGAGGGGATGGGGAATTGTGAGCCTTGGGGTCTCCATCACGAGGTCGTCGTAGAAGAGGATGTCGATGTCGATTTTGCGGGGGGCGAAGGGCTCACCTGTGGCGGCTTTGATGCGAGCCTCCTCCGCGCGGTCACGACCCAGGAGGGTCTCAATCTCGAGCACTTTGTCGAGGAGTTCCTCGGGAGAGAAGTCCGTATCGAGAATGATGGCCTGGTTGTAGAAGTTCTCGGAGGAGGTGAATCCCCACGCTTTGCTCTCGTAGCTGTGGGAGCAGCGGAGGATGATGCCGAGCTGGCGGTTTATCTCCTGTTGCGCGCGACGGAGGGTGTCTTTCACATCGCCCACGTTGCCGCCTGTGATGATTATTGCTTTTGCCATATTAGGGTGTTACTGTTTATTTATGGTTAATGTTTAGTTTAGTTCTGCTTTGTGTGTCGGTGGTGGGCTACCTCGCGCGCTGTGCTATGAGCTTGCTGAGCGCGAGTCCCAGGTGGGTGAAGACCATCTTGGGATTGCCATTCTGCCCAATGTCCCTCACGGCACGCTCCATCTCTGCCACAATGGCCTCCACATTGTGGTTGCCCACATAGGGAGCAAACTTCAGGCAAAACTCCCTCTCGGCGCCCCAGAGGTGGCTGATATTTTCGAGCCCCGCGGTGAGCATATAGCTCTCACGGATGAGCCCGAGGGAGTAGTCGAGGAAGTGCTTTTGTGCCTCACGACCTGCCGAGGCGAGTTGCTCGGCCCAATCGAATATTTCGAGGTGTCGGTTGCTGAAGGAGAGCCTCATCAGTCGGGTGAAGAGCTCGAAGTTGTCGGTGGAGCCACTCTCCTCCTCGGCGAGGATGTTGCGTAGTGCCACCACCGAGCCGTCGGCTATGCGCGCTGCGGCTGCGGCTTTGTCGGGAGCAGCGCCGAGCTTGGTCACGGCATAGTGGGCGAGCTCCTCGGGGCCTATGCGACCCACGTTGATGGTCTGGGTGCGCGAGGTGATGGTTGTGAGGAGCTCTTCGGGGTGCTCGGAGATGAGCAGGAAGAGGGTTTTGTCCCAGGGTTCTTCGAGGATTTTGAGCAGTGCGTTGGCCGCGGAGGTGTGCATACGCTCGGGGAGCCAGATGACCACCGTTTTGTTCTCACCCGCGAATGCCTTGAAGGAGAGCTTGCGGATGATGTTGTCGGCCTCCTTTTGTGGGATTATGCCCTGGGAGTTGCCCACCTCGATGGTGTCATACCATTGGTGCTCGTCGAAGATGGCGTCGTTGCGGAGTACACACTCGCGCCACTCGGCGATGAAGGAGTCGCTGGTGGGTGTTTTTGTGGGGTTGATGATGGGGAATGCGAAGTGCACATCGGGGTGTGCGAGCTGTGCTATCTGCACACAGGAGGGGCACACACCGCAGGCCTCACCACCACTACGGTGTGGGCAGTGGATGTATTGTACATAGGCGAGGGCCACCTGCATAGTGCCCCAACCGCACTCACCCACAATGAGTTGAGCGTGGCTGACGCGCCCTTTGTCGACATTGCTACGGAGGTTGTCGAGCAGTTGTTTGTGTCCTATAACTTCGCCAAATTTCATCTACTGTAATAATAAATAGGTATGCAAACTACAAAGGTAGCGAAAAAATCGAAAAACGAAACCCCAAGGGCAGGAGAGGGTGTTCTTTTTTGTGGGCGAGGGGGCACGGATGCGCGCGCGGCGGGGATGCGGCGAGGAGCGCAGGTGAGGGCGTGGGGTGTTGCAGGGGAGGCGGTGTTGTGGGGGAGGCGGTGTTGGGGGGAGGCGGTGTGCGGCAGGGGCGCGGGACGGCTGGGGACGGGGTGGCGCGGCAAGGGCGCGGTGTTGCAGGGGAGGCGGTGTGCGGCAGGGAAGCGGTGTTGTGGGGAGAGGGAGGCAAGGTTAGGGAGGGTAGTTTTTTTTTGGGGGGGGTGGGAGGTTAGAGAACTTAGGGAACTTAGGGAATTTAGGGAATTTAGGGAATTTAGGGGAAGGGGGCGCCACTCCACTCCCTAAACTCACTACTCTCACTATACTCCCTAAACTCCTTATACTCCCTACTCTCCCTACACTCCCTACTCTCCCTAAATTCCCTTTTTTCGCCGCGCGCGCCCTCCCTTCCTCTTCTGCCGCTCTCTTCTTCTTCTGCCGCTCCACACAAAAAATCCCCCCGCAGTGTGCGGAGGGGGAAGGTGTTGGGAGGGTGGTTTGGGTGGTTTGGGAGGGGGTAGAGAGGTTAGGGAGGTTAGGGAACTTAGGGAGGAGGAACAGCGCCCTGCTCTCTAAACTCACTACTCTCCCTAAACTCCTTAAATTCCCTTTCTTCGCCGCGCGGCAGCCACCCGCGTGAGCGGCGTGGCAGTCACCCGTGAGCGCCGCAGTCCAACGGGAGCGGCGCGGCAGTCACCCGTGAGCGCGAACGCCACCAACGCGAACGCCACCCGCGGGAGCGACGCGGCAGTCGCCCGCGGGTGGTGCGAGGTGTTAGTTGGTGGTCACCTCATAGAGATACCAAGTGTAGTTATCTCTTTCGTTTACAGAGGCTGTGAATTTGTTGGTATCCGTCTGCTTGAAATAGTAGGTCCTGGGGTTCCACCACGACGAACTCTGAACATACAGTGAGCAACTTGTACCCTTATCGCCAAACTGGATGTTCATCGAACTATTTGCAAGAGTTGCACTATTGTTTGCCAGATTGAGATACCTATTGGTCGAGAACCTCAATGAGTAGCTTGTGCCGGAGCCTGCAAGGGTGATGAAGAGATTCTCACTCAGCGAGGTGGACGTTGCCAGCGAGCCGTTGTTGTCGTAGACGTATCGGTCGGGGTCCGTGTACTCCGTGTTCTCGAGCAGGTAGCGGCTGGAGGTGGAGAGGTTATTGAAGTCTTGCTTGCGGGTCACGCGGTAGACCGTAGCGGTGGCCGTGGCGGTGGCGGTGATGCCATACTCGTCGGTGGCGGTGATGGTGAAGACCTTGTTCACGCCGCCGCGGGTGGGGTTGTAGGCCAGAGCGCCGTTGTTCCACTGGGGCGATGCGGGGTTGCCGCTGAAGATGACCTCGCCATCGGAGGTGGTCACGGTCACGCTCGTGAGGTTGCCATTGGGCGACGAGGCAGCCACATTGAGGGTGGCATTAGTGTTCTTCGCACCGAAGAATATCTCGTTGTGGCTCAGCGAGATGGAGGCCTCAATGGGCTCTATCTTCTTGGTCACGTTGAGCG
>JAFPBB010000033.1 GCA_017390585.1 Tidjanibacter sp.
CTCCATCTCGGAGGCGAGGTAGTCGCGCGCGGGCTTGAGGTCGCCCCTCAGGTGTCGTCGCACCATATCGACCATCGCCTTGTACTCCTCCTCCGACTGGTGTCCCTCGCAGGGGCCGGCGCAGTTGCCAATGTGGTATTGGAGACACACTCGGTAGCGATGCTTGGCTATGGCCTCGTCGTTGAGGTTGAGGGCGCAGGTGCGGATTTGGTAGATCTCCCTGAGACTCTCGAGCACGGCCCTTTGGACCACCACCGACGAGTAGGGACCGAAGTAGGAGGAGCCGTCTCGCTCCACCCTTCGGGTTGATTCCACGCGCGGAAACGGCTCGTTGCGGACCACAATCCACGGGTAGGTTTTGTCGTCCTTGAGGAGTATGTTGTAGCGGGGCTTGAGGGTCTTGATGAGGGAGTTCTCGAGCAGGAGTGCGTCGTGTTCTGTGGGGGTGTCTATGTGCTTGATTGAGCGTATTTTCTGCACCAACACCTTCACCTTGGCGCTGTGCTTGGAGGAGTCCACGAAGTAGGAGCCCACCCTGCGGCGCAGATTGATGGCCTTACCCACATAAATCACTCTCCCCGAGGCGTCGAGAAATTGATAGACACCCGGGGTTGTGGGGAGAAGTGCAACGCTCTCCTTGAGCTCTTTTATGTGAGTTAGTCCGTTTATCACACTACAAATTAAGTGCTTTTTGTTGATATTACGAAAAAAATGACTAATTTTGTGGTTTGAATGCGTGCTTTTACCACACACATATACAAATGCGCGCGCAATCTGGAACAGACTCGAAAATATGAGTAACAAACTTTTTAACGCCGAAGAATTCACTTTTGGTCGCAAAGGTGTGTTGGCACGACTGATGGCCAAGTTCATCTTGTGGGTGTTTGGCACCCGCAAGGCGAATGAGGCTTATGAGCGTCTCCAGCATACGGACCAGAGCCTGGAGGCCATAACGGAGGAGTTGGATGTGAGGGTCGTTGTCGACGACAAGAGCCTCTCCAATATCCCCGCCGAAGGCCCCACCATCATCATCTGTAACCATCCCACGGGCATCATTGACGGCATCATTATGCTGCAAGCAGTCACCCGCATCCGCCAAGATGTCAAGTTCCTGGGCAACTTCCTGCTGACCCGAGTGGAGCCCATCACCCCCTATCTCATCCCTGTCAATCCTTTTGAGGAGCGCAAGGGTGGTAATCTGGCGGGTCTGAAGCTCGGCCTCAAGCACGTCAATGAGGGCGGCTGCCTCCTGCTCTTCCCCGCAGGAGAGGTTTCGACTTGGCAGAAGGGTTGGCGTCATATCGCCGACAAGCGTTGGGATTCGGCCGCTGTGAAGTTTATCCGCAAGAGCGGTGCCACTGTAGTGCCCTGCTGGATTGATGGCCGCAATAGCCTCACATTCCGTCTTCTCGGTAAGATTCACCCCCGCCTTCGCACGGCAATGCTCTGCCACGAGATGTTCAACAAGAGAGGAGTCCGTATGCCCATCACCATCGGCTCGCCTCTGTCGGCTTCGCGCCTGAAGGAGATCGACGATCTGGAGACCTACCACCGCTACCTCCGTGCTACGGTGGATTATCTGGAGGGATGCCGCGAGAAACCTGTGCGTAGCTTCGAGGATATCCTCAAGGATCAGGGCGATATGGGTGATATCATCCCCGCAATAGACAAGGAGGTGCTCCGCGCGGAGGTGGAGGGTCTTGCTCCCGAGCGCAAAATCTTCGACCACGGCGACCACTACTCCATCTACCTTGCACCCTCGTCCGAGATTCCCAATATGATGCAGGAGATTGGCCGCCAGCGCGAGATTGCCTTCCGCAGTATTGGTGAGGGCTCGATGAAGAGTGTCGACATCGACCAATACGACTCCTACTACCACCAGCTCTTCATCTGGGACAACGAGGCTTCGGCACTTGTGGGTGCCTACCGCATTGGCTTTGGTGGGGAGATTATGGAGCGTTTCGGCCTGGATGGATTCTACACCCACTCACTCTTCCGCTACGACAAGGAGCTCTCCGAGATGCTTCGCCATTCGTTGGAGTTGGGCCGTAGCTTTATCTCGCCCTCCTATCAGCGCCGCCCCACTTCGCTGTTGATGCTCTGGAAGGGTATTTTCCACACGTTGCTCACCTGCGACGACTATCGCTACTTGATTGGCCCTGTGACAATCTCTGGCGAGTTCCAACGCTCCTCGAAGACCATCATTATGACCCACCTGATGCAGCAGCACTTCAACCACCAGATTGCAGCCCACGTTCATCCCCGTACGGGTGCCGAGGGTATCGATGCTCCCATCGACGCCTCGCTGATTGAGAAGGTGGAGTCGATGAGCTTGGTGGATAAGATTGTGGGCGATATTGAGAAGGATATCCGCACCACCCCTGTGCTTGTGAAGAAATACCTCCAGCTGGGTAGCCACGTTGTGGGCTTCAATGTCGACCACGACTTCTGCGATGCACTCGACGCGCTGATGTTGCTCGACATCGAGGAGGTGCCCGAGCAGAAGATGCAGATGCTCGTGAAGGAGGTGAGCGAGGACGTTGTTGCCCAACGTATGTCGAAATCTACCCGCGAGTAGTTTGTCACCTTTTGTGAGGGGGATTTGCCTGCTTGTTGCGGGTGTGGAGTTGCTTGCTCCAAATTGAAATCTCTCGTCTATGAGTTGACACAAAATAATTAACGACCCCGTGTGGCGGGGTCGTTTTTTTTGTGCTGTGGCAAAATTAGCGTGGTATCGAGGTGGGGGCTACCTCTTTTTTTTCTATCTTTGCCAGATACATTGGATAATTATGCGCCTGCGCGCGTGTGGCAGGCCGAAACAGTTGTCTCGACGATGAAAAACAATAAGACCATAAGCCGATTGCTCCCCTACCTCGGGGCATTGCTGCTCTTTGCGGCGCTCTCAATCTTCTACTTCGCACCCCAATTGGAGGGTGAGACTCTCGCGATGGGTGACATCACCCAATATGAGGGTATGGCCCGCGATATCAAACAAATGCAGGCGGAGGGTGAGGACCCACAGTGGACGGGAAATGCTTTTGGCGGTATGCCTGCCTATATGATCAATGTGGAGTATCCCTCGATGATCATCAAGAATTGGTCGACAGCTTTGGCAAATGCCTTTGGCCGCCCGGCGGTGTTGGTCTTCTTGGCTTTGGTGGGCTTTTGGGCGATGTTGCTGCTCTGGGGGATGAATCCTCTGGTGGCCATTGTTCCCGCCATTGCCTACGGTTTTTCCACCTATTCCATTCTGATTATCGGCGCGGGCCACATAACGAAGATGTTTGCCTTTGCCTATGCACCTCTGCTGATGGGAGGTGTGGCCTACACACTTCGTGGGGGCCACCTGCTTCTGGGAGGATTGCTCACGGCGCTCTTTGCGGCTCTCCAGATTGGTGCCAACCACCCCCAAATCACCTACTATTTTGCACTCGTCATCCTTGCCCTTTGGATTAATAGGCTGGTTGTGGCGGTGAAGGAGGGCAAGGTGAGGGGCTTTGTGAAGGCCACGCTCACTCTGGTTGCGGCGGCTGTGGTGGCTGTGGGAGCCAACCTCTCGTCGCTCTATTATACGGCCCAACACCAACCCGACACCACTCGCGGCGGCAGCATCCTCGCGGCCGAGAATAATAATGAGAGCGAGGGCGACGGGGGACTCGACATTGCCTACGCCACTGCCTGGAGCTATGGCCGCACCGAGAGCCTCAATCTGTTCATCCCCAACCTTATGGGAGGCTCTTCGGCTGGTGGATTTGCCTCGGATGGCGAGGTGGCCGAGTCGTTGAAACCCTATGGTGCACGCTCGCTTGCCACGTCGCTGCCCGCCTATTGGGGCGACCAACCCGGCACCGCAGGTCCCACCTATGTGGGTGCCGTTGCACTCTTCTTGGCCCTGCTCGGAATGTTCCTGCTCAAGGGTAGGGAGAAGTGGTGGTTGCTTGCTGTGAGCCTCTTTGCGCTGCTGCTCTCGTGGGGCTCCAACCTGATGTGGTTCACCGAGTTGATGTTCAAAATACTGCCTGCCTACGACAAATTCCGAGCCGTGTCGACGGCCCTTGTGGTGGTGCAGTGGAGTGTGCCATTGTTGGGCGCACTTGTGCTGTGGAGAATCTGGAAGGGCGAGTATGGCAAGGAGGAGCTCGTGAGAGGTGTGATGTGGTCGGCAGGCATTGCAGCAGGTGTGGCATTTGTACTGTGGCTCTTGGGAGGCGAGATGTTCAGCTTCTCGGGCGGCTACGACTCCTCGATGGGGTTGCCCCACGAGGTGGTTGCTGCGATGGAGATGGAGAGGGCTTCGATGTTGGAGGCCGACGCATTGCGTTCGCTCATTTTCGTGACGCTTGCCGCCCTGGTGGTGTGGCACACTGCGGTGGGTCGCCTGCGCAGGGGGGTGATGTTGCTTGTGCTGGGCGCTCTTGTCACCTTCGATATGGTGGGTGTGGATAGTCGCTACCTCTTCTGGGACGATTTTGTGGAGCCCTCGCGCACCGAGATTCTCCCAAGCGAGGCCAACCTCGAGATTATGGCAGATGAGGAGCTCGGCTTCAGGGTTGCCAACCTTGCGGTCAGCACATTCAACGACGCCACCACCAGCTACTTCCACCGCTCCATAGGTGGCTACCACGGCGCCAAACTCTCGCGCTACCAGGACCTCATAGACCACCAACTCCTCAGGGGTAATCCAGAGGTCTACGATATGCTCAATACGAAGTACTACATCGTTCCCGACGAGACAAGCGGCACCCCTGTGGCTGTGCTCAACGAGGGAGCCAATGGTGCGGCGTGGTTTGTTGAGGATGTTGTCTTTGCATCCTCGGCGGCGGAGCAGATGAGATGTCTGGACGAGATTTCCACCCTCCACACTGCGGTGCTCGATGAGAGCTATGCTGCACAATTGGCCGATGTCACCCTCGGAAGCGGTGAGATTGAACTGATGCGCTACAAGCCCAACAACCTCATCTACCGCTATAAATCTGCCGAGGGAGGACTCTGCGTCTTCTCCGAGATCTACTACGACAAGGGGTGGACTGCATACGTCGATGGCCGCAAGGCCGACTACCTGAGGGCCGACTATCTGCTCCGAGCGATGGTGTTGCCTGCAGGTGAGCACACTGTGGAGTGGCGATTCAGGGCGCCCGCCTTCGATCTTGTTGAGATGATCACTTTGGGCTTCTCGTTGCTGATTGTGGGTGGCTTGGCACTCCTTGGTGTGGTCGAGGTGGTGCGTTGCCGCAGGGCAAAAAGAGGCGTGAGAAAATAGATTAAACGACTTGAAACGGATAACTATGGGACGAAAAGAGTTGCGACGAAAGGTGAGAGGCTCCTATGCCATCTCCACTGTGAGCATTGCAATGGTGCTGTTTCTGCTGGCGAGTGTGGGCTACATCATTTGGAACCTCTCGAAGGCCACGGATAGCATCAAGGAGAGAATGACCCTCTATGTGATGATGGAGCCCAATGCTTCCGATGCTGCGGTGGAGGATGTGGCCTTCAAACTCCGAGCCACGGAGGGTGTCAGGGAGGTGGTGTTCATCTCCAAGGCCGAGGCTGCCGAGGAGTTCAGGAACTACTCGGGTGGCGACTTCAGCGACTTTCTCAAGTACAACCCCCTGCCTGCATCGTTTGAGGTGAGACTTGCCGCAAGCGACTCGCCCAAGCAGATTGTCAACCGCATCGAGGAGGCCTCCGAGGAGTGGAAAGGGGTCGACGAGGTGCTCTACCAGCAGGGTATGGTGGAGAGTATGGAGACCAATCTCGGAGACTTCAAACTGCTGCTTGTGCTTTTTGGTGCGGTGCTGTTGCTCATCTCGCTCATCCTGCTGAAGAACACCATCCGTATGAGTGTCTATTCGCGCAGGGAACTTATTGTCACAATGAAACTTGTGGGTGCCACCAAGGGATTCATCAAGCGCCCCTTTGTGGTCGATAGTCTGTGGATGGGGCTGGCGGCTGCCACCATAGCATCGCTGATGTTCTGGGGGATGCTTGTGGCTCTTTCGGAGGGAGTGCCCTATTTGGCCCTCATCTCGGGTGGCAGGGTTATGGCGGTGATTTTCGGCGGCATATATCTGTGCGGCGTGGCAATATCCACCATCTTCACATCGTTTACGCTCGAGAAGTTCATTAATATGAATAGTGCAAAAATCAATATTTACTGATGAAAACAACGGAAAAGAATAAGGGTAATGCTCCCAAGGGCGATGATATGGTCTTTGGTTGGAGCAACTACAAGTGGATGCTCGCAGGTGTGGGTGTGATTCTCCTCGGCTTTGTGCTGATGTGGGGCGGCGGTAGTGGCGACGCAAACGTGTTCGACTATGAGGGCATCTTCTCTTGGCGCCGCATAGGCCTTGCCCCCATCGTGGTGCTGGCCGGCTTTGGCATTGTGGGCTACTCCATCTTCCACAAGGGAAGGAATAAGGAGTAGGCGAAAGAGCCCCGCTTCAACCCAAACTATGTAGACTCAATAGTTAGAGATTATGTCTATCCTCGAATCGTTTATTCTCGGCCTTGTTCAAGGACTCACCGAGTATCTGCCTGTGAGCAGTAGCGGCCACCTCCAGATTGCCAAGGAGCTCCTCGGTGTGGAACTCACGGATAATATTGCTTTCGATGTGATTCTCCATTTTGCCACTGTGCTGAGTACCATTGTGGTGCTGTGGCCTGCGGTGAAGAGTCTCTTGGGAGGCTTCTTCTCCTTCCGCAAAGGACCGGAGATGACCTATGCGCTGAAAATCATCGTCTCGATGATACCCGTCGGCATTGTGGGATTGCTGTTGAAGGATGATATCAACGCGCTTCTTGCGTCGGACTATGTGATGGTGGTTGTGGGTGCAATGCTCCTGCTCACTGCACTGCTGTTGCTCTTTGCCCACTACGCCAAACCCCGCAATAAGCAGACCGTCTCGTGGGGCGATGCGATGATTATCGGTGCCTCCCAAGCTGTGGCCACTATGCCGGGCTTGAGCCGCTCGGGCACCACCATTGCCACAGGTCTCATCCTCGGCAATAGGCGCGAGGTGGTGGCCGAATTCTCCTTCCTGATGGTCATTCTTCCCATTGTGGGCGAGTCGATGTTGGATTTGCTCAGCGGTAATCTGGCAAGTGTTGGAGTGGGAGTGCTGCCTTTGGTGGTGGGATTTGCCACAGCCTTTGTTTCGGGCTGCCTTGCCTGCAAGTTTATGCTCTCGATTGTCAATCGCGGCCGCCTTGTGTGGTTTGCACTCTACTGCCTTGTGGTGGGCATCGTCTCCATTGGCAGCTACATATTCTAAACACCTCCCAAAACAGATAGAATGAGACAGAATATTACATACGATATGCCCTTCCCCGAAGGGGTTGTGGCGGTGGTCGATAAGCCACTTACTTGGACCAGCTCCGATGTGGTCCGCAAACTCAAATACCTGCTCCGCAAGCTCGGCTACCCAAAGATTAAAATTGGCCACGCAGGCACACTCGACCCCCTTGCTACGGGCGTGCTGCTCGTCTGCATCGGTAAGGCCACCAAGCGCGTGGACGAACTCCAGGCGGGCGAGAAGGAGTATGTGGCCGATGTGGTGCTGGGTGCAACCACCCCGAGTGGCGACCTCGAACACCCTATCGACGCCACCTTCCCCACAGAACATATCACCCCCGAACTCGTCCGTAGCGCACTCGACTCACTCACCGGCGAACGCCTCCAGACCCCTCCCGTCTACTCGGCCAAGATGATCGACGGTAAGAGGGCCTATGAGTATGCCCGCGAGGGTGAGCTGGTGGAGATGCGTAGGGCGCTGATAAATATCTATGAGATTGAGATTCTGGAGCTTTCGATGCCGTTGCTTCGCATCAGGGTGAGGTGTAGTAAGGGCACCTACATCCGCTCGCTGGCCATTGAGATTGGCGAGGCGCTGGGTAGCGGAGCCCACCTTTCGGCTCTGCGACGCACACGCAGCGGATGCTACGATGTGGCCGATGCGTGGCCGCTCGATGAACTCGTTGAGGAGTTCCGTAGGGGCATAGGCGGTGCGGAGGAGTAGAGGAATGTATGGTGAATAGGAGTCGCGAGTTGGGAGCCAACTTGCGACTCTTGTTTTGTATGAGTGGGGATGAAAACGCTCTTTTGAGGAAATTTTTGCTGCCGAGTGAAACAAATTGCGATTTTAAACGTATATAATTTAATTATGCCCGTGCGAATGTGCGGACGTAAGCCAACGATGTATATTCACATAACACCATATAGAACAACCAATTCCAAGTTATGAAGTTATCGCAGTACTACTACAACTTCTCCCCCGAACTGCTTGCTCAGTATCCCACCGAGCATCGTGACGACTCCCGTATGCTCGTGCTCCACCGCGATACCGGCGAAATCGAACACCGACACTTCAAAGATATTATAGAGTATTTCGATGAAAACGATGTTTTCATCTTCAATAATACCAAAGTATTCCCCGCACGTCTCTATGGCAACAAGGAGAAAACCGGCGCCGAGATTGAGATTTTCCTGCTCCGTGAGCTCAACAAGGATCTCCGCTTGTGGGATGTGCTTGTGGAGCCTGCTCGCAAAATCCGCATCGGCAACAAACTCTATTTCGGTGACGACGACGCACTCGTAGCCGAGGTTATAGACAACACCACCTCGCGTGGCCGCACCCTCCGATTCCTCTACGATGGTTCCTATGAGGAGTTTCGCGAGGTGCTCAGCCAGATGGGTGAGACCCCTCTGCCCCGTTGGGTGAGGAGTAAGGTGGAGCCTCTGGATGAGGAGCGCTACCAGACCATCTATGCCAAGGTGGAGGGCGCTGTGGCAGCCCCCACTGCCGGTCTGCACTTCTCCAAACATCTTCTCAAACGTATGGAGATCAAGGGTATCGAGAGTGCCGAGGTGACTCTGCACGTGGGTCTTGGCAACTTCCGCACTGTTGACGTTGAGGATCTCACAAAGCACAAGATGGACTCCGAGCAGATGTTCATCTCGGAGGAGTGTGCCGAGAAGGTGAACAAGGCAAAGAAAAGTGGCAATAGGGTGTGCGCCATCGGCACCACCGTGCAGCGTTCCATCGAGTCCTCTGTTTCCACCACGGGTATGCTCAAGCCCTATGAGGGATGGACCAATAAATTCATCTTCGCGCCCTATGATTTCAATGTGGCCGACTCTATGGTGAGCAACTTCCACCTCCCCGGCTCCACACAGCTGATGATGGTGGCTGCTTTTGGTGGCTACGACAAGGTGATGGCTGCCTATGAGATTGCAATCAAGGAGGGCTACCGCTTTGGCACCTATGGCGATGCTATGCTCATTCTCTAATCGAGAGGAGGAACGATAAAGTGAGAGAGGCTTGGGACAACCCAAGCCTCTCTTGTTTTGCGTTATAGTGCGGAGTGGATTTCGACTTTAGAAGGTGGCTATTGCCCTGATGAACATCTCGCTCGACTTGACCACGCCATACTGCTCGTTGTTGTAGAGGAAGTGTCCGATGGCACCCTCGCTATCCTCCGTCGAGGACCAATAGTCGCTCCAATTTCCCGCGGTAATCAACTCTACGGCGCGCAGACGTTGCAGGGTGGCATTGATGATCTCCACCCGCTGGGCATCGGCGAAGAGGCTCTTCAGCTCCTCGGCTGCGGGAAGATACCACTCTGGGCCGAGCTTGCGACACCACGCCGCTGCGGGGTAGAGCGATTCGCCCTCGGGGATGGAGAGGAGTTTGGCCGTGTTGGCAGCGCCATCTGTGGTGGAGGTGGCTCCGGTGGAGGTCTCGAGCTGCGACTCCGCAGCCCACACAATCTCCTCGGCAGACTGGATGAGGCTCAGGAGTTTGCCGTGTGTGCCATCGGCGCTCACTTGGATTACCACGCCGCGCAACACCCCGTCGTTGTAGTAGCTGCCCACCTGATAGGGAGGAGTGGTTAGCTTGTTGAGCTCGAGCTCGGAGGTGGCACTGTGGAGCGGAAATACTGCCACAGCACGCACATAGGCATAGCGACTCTTGCCACTGTCGTGGGTAACCCCATTACGCATATTCACACCCCAGACGCAATACTCTCCGCTGGCATACTTGAAGTTTTTCTCCGTCGACGAC
>JAFPBB010000004.1 GCA_017390585.1 Tidjanibacter sp.
ACGGGTAAGAAGATGACCGATAAGGTCTATGTACACCACACAGGCTACCCCGGTGGTCAGCGTTTCAACACCCCCGCTGAGCGCTTGGCTAACAAGCCTGAATTCCTTGTTATGAACGCTGTTAAGGGTATGCTTCCCAAAACCCGCCTCGGCGTTGCTATTCTTAAAAATTTGAAGGTTTATGCAGGTGCGGAGCACCCCCACGTTGCACAGAACCCCAAAGCAATCAAACTCAACGAGATTAAGTAAACACGAAAACTATGGAAGTTGTAAACACCGTAGGACGCAGGAAAGCAGCTGTTGCTCGCGTTTACGTTAAGCCCGGTAACGGTACTATTACTATCAACAAGAAACCCCTTGAGGTTTACTTCCCCTTGGACATTTTCCAGTTTGTTGTGAAACAGCCCCTGTTGGTTCTCAACCAGATGGAAAGCTACGACATCAACATCAATCTCGATGGTGGTGGCATCCACGGCCAGGCAGAGGCGGCTCGTATGGGTATCGCTCGCGCTCTTTGCGAGATCGATGCCGAGAACCGCACTACCCTCAAGAAGAACGGTTTCCTCACTCGTGACGCACGCGAGGTTGAGCGTAAGAAACCCGGTCAGCCCGGTGCTCGCCGTAAATTCCAGTTCAGCAAACGTTAATCTTTTCCCAAGCGTTCGCACCAAAAAACTGCACGAAAGAGGTTTGCAAATCACTCAGACCACCCACCTGTGCCGCTTGATTCTCGCGGCTGCATAGCAAGAAAGTGGAGTGAAGAGAGTCCTATGGCAGCATAGGGAGTGCTACTGGGAGATTGCCCTTTCGCGGAAAACCTGCGGGACCGTCACAAGGTGATGCTACCCGCGTGGTTGAAAAAAAGAGAGATTAAAAAGAAAAACACACGATTAGAAATGCCACGTACAGATTTTAATCAATTATTGGAGGCTGGCGTACACTTTGGCCACCTCAAAAGAAAATGGAATCCCAAAATGGCTCCCTATATCTTTATGGAGAAAGGCGGGATTCATATCATCGACCTCCACAAAACTGTGGTAAAAATCGATGAGGCGGCAGCAGCTATGAAACAGATTGCCAAGAGCGGTCGCAGGATCCTCTTCGTTGCAACCAAGAAGCAGGCTAAAGAGATTGTTGCCGAGAAGGTGCAAGCAGTAGGTATGCCCTATGTAACCGAGCGCTGGCCCGGTGGTATGCTTACCAACTTCCCCACTATACGTAAGGCCGTTAAGAAGATGGCTACCATCGACAAGATGAACGCCGACGGCACCTACGACAAATTCTCCAAACGTGAGAAACTCCAGATCGCTCGTCAGAGGGCTAAACTGGAGAAAAACCTTGGCTCCATCGCCGACCTGACTCGCCTCCCCGCTGCATTGTTCGTTGTTGACGTGCAGAAAGAGGTTAACGCAGTTCGCGAGGCACGCCGCCTCAACATCCCCGTATTTGCAATGGTTGATACTTGCTGTGATCCCACCGACATCGACTATGTAATTCCTGCAAATGACGACCGCGCACAGAGCATCGCAGTTATTCTCGACGCAATGTGTGGCGCCATCAACGAGGGTCTCGAGGAGCGTCGCATCGAGAAAGAGAAAGAGGCTGAGGAGAACGCAGCTAAAGAGGCTGTAGCCGAGAAGAAACCCCGCGCTCGCAAGACCGTGAAGGTTGAGGTTGAGGCTACCGAGGCTCCCGCTGAGGAGGCTGCTGAGTAATCACTACTCACCCCAAGACAAACACAAAGTCAAATCTTAACAGACAAATAACACTATGGCTGTTACACTTACAGACATCAAGAAACTCCGCGATAAGACCCAGGCGGGTATGATGGATTGCAAAAAAGCGCTTGAGGAGGCCAATGGCGATATGCAGCGCGCAATCGAGATCATCCGCGAGAAAGGTAAACTCGTAGCTGCTAAACGTTCGGACCGCACCGCTTCGGAGGGTCTCGTAGTTGCTACCACCGCAAACGGCAAAGCATACATCGTATGCCTCGCTTGCGAGACCGACTTCGTGGCTCAGGTGGACACCTTCGGCGCTACCGCACAGACCATCCTCGACATCGCTGTTGCCAACGACGCACAGAATCTTGAGGCTCTCTTGGCTTGCGCTACTGCTGACGGTCGCACCGTTGCAGACCTCGTAACCGAGAAGACCGGTCAGACCGGTGAGAAGGTGGAGGTTCCTTTCTACAACCGTATCGAGGCTCCCTTCTGCTGCCAGTATGTTCACTTCAACAAGAAGCTTGGCGCAATCGTAGGCTTCAACAAAGAGGTTGACGAGCAGCTCGCAAAGGGTGTTGCTATGCAGGTTGTGTCGATGAACCCCGTTGCCATTTCGGCAGACCTCGTTCCCCAGGAGGTTATCGACGAGGAGCTCAAGACCGCTACTCAGAAGACCAAAGACGAGCTCGTGCAGAAGGCTGTTGACGCTGCTCTTTCGAAAGCAGGCATCAACCCCGCTCACGTAGACAGCGAGGACCACATCGAGTCGAACCAGGCTAAGGGTTGGATCACCGCTGAGCAGGCTGAGCAGGCTCGCGAGATCATCAAGACCGTTTCGGCTGAGAAGGCTGCAAACCTTCCCGCACAGATGGTGGAGAACATCGCTAAGGGTCGTCTGCAGAAATTCTTCAAGGAGCAGACCTTGGAGGAGCAGATCTACCAGATGGGCGATGGCAAGGCTTCCGTTAAGGAGGTTCTCAAAGCCGCTGACGCTGAGATCAAGGTTGTTGGTTTCAACCGCGTATCGCTTTGCGACTAATCACTCGATAGACGAGTATATAAGAAAAAGACTCTTCCGAAATGGAAGAGTCTTTTTTTGTGCTTGCAGCTGAGGTAGTGGAGAGCGGTGATGACGCCACAGCAGTAATAAAGTCACGGCTGTAGCGAGAGGTACACCCCACGGATTAGAGCAGATCCTCGAGGCGTGCAACAGGAGCCACACCCAGATCGCTCTCCTCGCCATTGAGGTAGCGATAGTAGCCCGCAACAGCAATCATAGCAGCGTTGTCGGTGGTGAACTTGAGCGGAGGGAGGTAGGTGCGCCAATGGCGACGGCGGCCCTCCTCCTCAATGGCCTCTCTCAATCCGGAGTTGGCCGACACACCTCCTGCGATTGCAATCTCCTTGATGTCGAGCGCCTTGGAGGCCTTGATGAGTTTCTTGAGGAGGATGTCGATGATGGTCTTCTGGAGCGAGGCGCAGAGGTCGGCCTTGTTCTCCTCAATGAAGTCGGGATTTTCGGCAACGTGGTCGCGGAGGAAGTAGAGGAAGGAGGTCTTGAGACCACTGAAACTGTAGTCGAAATCGTCCACCGAGGGTTTGGCAAATTTGAACCTCTCGGGATTGCCCTCGTGTGCGAGTCGGTCGATGACGGGACCACCCGGATAGGGCAAGCCCATAACCTTTGCACACTTGTCGAAAGCCTCACCAGCAGCATCGTCGATGGTGGAGCCAACTATCTCAAACTCAAGGGGAGAGTCGACCTTGACAATCTGTGTGTGTCCACCCGAAACCAAGAGGCAGAGGAATGGAAATTTGGGGTGAGGCAGCTTCTGGTCGGGGAGGTCGATGAGGTGGGAAAGGATGTGTCCCTGCAGGTGATTTACCTCCACCATAGGTATGTTTTTTGCAAGCGAGAGACCCTTGGTGAAGGAGACTCCCACGAGTAGCGAACCGAGCAAACCGGGACCACGGGTGAAGGCAATGGCGTCGAGTTGGTCGGCAGTGACGCCTGCTTCCTTGAGTGCCGTATCTATCACGGGGACAATATTTTGCTGATGAGCACGCGAGGCGAGCTCGGGGATGACACCGCCATACTTGACGTGAACTGCCTGAGATGCAATCACATTGGAGAGCATAGTCGTGCCTCGGAGGACGGCTGCAGAGGTGTCGTCGCACGAAGATTCGATGCCTAAAATTATAGCTTCCATATTTGTTTTTCGGAGATAAAATTCGTAAAATTGTAGGTTAAAACCGTCAACGATGAGCAAAGTTATAAAAAAATTGGCAAACCTGCTACTTCACACTCTCTCGGGTGTCGTTTTAGCCGTTATTTTGCTCATTTTGACCCTCGCCATAGCCTTCTCACTCCCGCGCGTGCAGAGCCTCGCGGCCTCAAAGGTGGTCGGTTGGCTCTCCGGGAAGACCAATGTGGAGATCTCCATCGGCGCAATCTCCATCGAAAACCTCACCCGACTCACCGCCGAAAACCTCTACGTCGAAGACCTCCGCGGCGACACCCTCCTCTGGGTGGGCAAGGCCTCCGCACTCATCGACAGCAAGGCACTCCTCGGCAACGGAGGCTTTGTGCCTCGCAATGTGGAGGCAGAGAGGGTGGTGATGAACCTCAACGAAGACGCAGAGTATGGCAGCAACATCGACACACTCATCAACCAAATACTCTCCCACTTCCCCGCCGACACCACAACCACCTCCTCCGTCTTTGCCATCGAGGGAGCCAAAGTGAGGGATATGCGTTTCCGCTTCTACGACCCGCGCTTCGCAGGCCGCACCCCCGCCACAGCCATCGACTACTCCGATATGGACATCCACATCGCCAGCGCCGACTTTGGCAAGATTACCATCGACGGTAGCGACGTAATCCTCTCCGACATCGAGAACCTCAACGTTGTGGACCGCTCAGGCGCAGGACTCCAGAAGAGTTCACTCGGGTCGCTCACCATAGGCGACGCACTGCTCGACTTCCGCACCGTGGATTTCCGCTCGGGTGGCACCCGTCTCAACCTCCCCCACCTCATCATAAAGGGCAACGATTGGAAGGAATACTCCAATTTCTGCGACAAAGTCACCCTCTCGGTCGACACCCGCAACTCCTCGTTGGAGCCTGCGAGTGCGGGTAAGTTTGTGGCCGAGTTGGGCTACTACGCCACCGAGGGTGAGTCTATCAGCGGCATCTTCGAAGGTACGGTCAACAACTTTGTGGCCGACATCGCCGCCCGCCTCTACGACTCCGACGTCATCGTCATCGGCGAGGTGAAGAACCTCCTCCACCTGAACAACCTCACGGCCGACACCGACCTCTACCTCGACACCACCCCCACAAAGGTGGCCACCATCTACGAATCTATTCTCCACACCCCCCTGCCCGAGAGCATCGCAAGCAACATCAACCGCTTCGACCTCCTCTCCCTCGACGGACGAATCGTCTATACCCCCGGGCGCCTCCTCTCCGACGCACTGCTCACCACCAACCTGGGCGAAGTGGATGTGAAGGGAGTTGCCAGCTTTGGCGGTGGCAGAGTGGGCTTCGACGGACGGGTGAGTGGCTCGGACATCAACGTGGGAGCCATTCTCGAAGAGGAGCAACTCGGTATGGCCGACCTCGGCGTTGTGGCCAACCTTGCCGTTGCGGATGGTAGGGTGAACGGCACGGCCAAGGCCTCCGTCGAAAGGTTCGGTTGGAACAACTACGACTTCGGCAACATCTCCCTCGAGGCCTCGATGGAGGAGGGCATCATCCGCGCCACAGCCAACTCCACCGACCCCAACGTAAGCTTCTCGCTCGAGGGCGAAAGCAACATCGACACCGCACAACCCGAGGTGAACCTCATCCTCAATGCCGAGCGCGTGGACTTCAGCGCCATAGGCATAGCCAAGCCCGAGACGACCTCGTGGCTCTCGGCCAATATGGAGGCTTCGCTGACGGGTAGCAGGCTCGACGATATGGTGGGCAGGGCGATGATTACCAACCTCACCTATGCCTCCGCTGCCGACACACTCTCCACCGAGTTGGTCAACATAGCCCTCGCAGGCGGCCCCCAAAGCAAGAGTTTCTCGCTCTTCTCCCCCATTGCCAACATCGAGTATCGCAGCAACGCCTCCTATGGAGATGTGGCCACCTACCTCACCAAAACACTCCCCGCCTCCCTCCCGCTCGGCAAAGATTCCGCCGCATCGGAGGATGAAGGAGAGGGCACAGAGGGCAACCAGAACGGCAGTGCGGAGCGCTATGGCAGCCGCCTCTACACCGCCGACGACTACTCCTCCGTGGTGGTCAACATCAAGGAGGGCGAAGCGCTGGCCGCCGTGCTTATCCCCGAGGGTAATCTCGCACCCGACAGCTCGCTCAGCATAGAGTTCTCCCCCAAGTCGGAGGAGTTCGCGCTCCTGCTCGAGAGCGACTACATAGCCGTGGAGGATTTTGTGGTCTCCAACCTGCGTATCGAAGGCTCCGGAGAGGGCGACAACATCCACCTCTCGGCCGAGAGCAACGAGATTATCACTATGGGAATGGCCATCCCCGACATCGGCATCGAAGCCACCGCCTCGACGGGTAACAACGTGGGTCTCTCGCTCTTCTTCAGCAACACCGACTCGGCCCTGAGTGGTAGGCTCGATGTGGCCGGCAAGCTCGCACGCAACGGCAAAAACGAACTCACCGCCACCGCCTCACTCGACAACTCCTTCCTCATCTCGCGCAATCAGAGGTGGGAGATCGGCGCACGCAAAATCGACTACGCACCCAACCATATCGCCATCGACAACTTCCGCATCGGCAACAGCGCCGAAGAGTTGCTCGTCAATGGCGTCATCTCCAACTCCCCCTCGGAGTTGCTCTCCATCCGCCTGACCAACATTTCCATCGGTGAGTGGGTGGAGCTGCTCGCCTCGCAGGGCGGCATCGAAGGCTACATTGATGGCACCATAGCCCTCTACTCACTGCTCCAATCGCCCAATGGCGGTGGCGTAATGGTGGCCTCGTCGCTCAATGCCGGAGGCGTGGAGGTCGATCCTCTGGAGCTGGGATTCCGCATTCCACGCGGCAGCTCGGAGGCGGTCATCGGGCTCTCCAACAACCACTTGGACACCCGACTCGCAACAGCAAGATACGACTACCTCACCCATACCTATGGCGCCGAGGTGAACATCAGCTCGTTTGAACTCTCACTGCTCAACCAGCTCCTCGGTGGCACCCTCAGTGGCACTATGGGCAACGGTAGCGTGGCTCTCTCGGTGGAGGGACAGGGCAACAGTATCGACATCGACGGCGGCATCAACATCGAGAATTTCGCCACGAAGGTCGACTTCACGGGCGCCTCCTACTCGGCTAAAGAGCTGGCCATACGTTTCGAGGACAACAAAGGCATAATATCGCCCGTGAGAGTCGAAGATGGCGAAGGCGGATGGGCCGAAGTAGCGGGCTATGTGGACCTTAGCAACCTCAACTCCATAGGCTATGGCGTCTCACTCGAACCCCACAACCTCGTGGCAATCGACCTCGCTGAGGGCAACCCCAACGGATTCTATGGCAAGGTCTACGCCTCGGGTGGTGCACGTCTCACCGCCACACCCCTCGCAACAACCATCACGGGCGCCATAACCACCGACGGTGGCTCGGTATTCAACCTCCCGCTGAGAGGTAACAACGACTTTGCTGGTGCGGAATTCGTGACCTTTGTGGACCACTCACAGCAAGTTGCGGAGGACACCACCCACCTTGTGGCACGCAAGAAGAACGAACTCCTCGGCAAGAAAAAACGCCAATCGACCGAGAGCAACACCACCGTCGACCTCACCCTCGGCGTGGGCACCGACACGCAGCTGCGACTCATCATCGACCCCGAGACCGAGAACGTAATCGCCGCACGTGGTGTGGCCGAACTTGGCATCACCCTCGACAGCCGCAAGAACGATATCTCCGTCCGCGGTGACTACCAAATCTCGGAGGGATACTACGATTTCAACTTCCAAAACCTTATAACCAAGCGATTTACCATCAACCCCGACAGCTATATCCGCTGGAGTGGCGACCCTCTGGATGCCAACATCGACATAGGCGCCACCTACAAACTCAAGACCTCACTTGCCCCCCTGCTCGGCGGTGGTAGCACAGCCTCGAGGTCGTCGACACCGGTGGATTGCATCGTCAACCTCACGGGTCAGCTCTCGAGGGTGGACGTCAGCTTCGACATCAATGTTCCCACGGCCAACACCGAGTATCAGAGCATCCTCTCGAGCTACTTCTCCTCGCAGGAGATGATGGCAACCCAGTTCGTCTACCTCCTCGCACTCGGCAACTTCTACTCCGATACGGGCGCAAGTGCAACCACAACGGCAGGCGCAGCAGGCACAGCCATCGGCCTCGACTTCCTGGCCAGTCAGGTGAGCAAACTCGTCTCCAACGACGCCTACAAGTTCAACCTCAAGTATAAGGCCATCGACGACACCTCGTCGAGTTATAGTGTCGACTTCCAGACCGCCATCATCGACGACAGGCTGCTTCTCGAGCTGGAGGCCAATGTGGATACGGGCGACTACTACCAATCTATCAACGGCGACAACAACCAACTCTCGGGCGGCGGCGCAATCACCCTGATGCTCGACAACTCGGGCGACTTCTACATCAAGGGCTTCTCGCGCACCATCGACCGCTTCGACGAAAACCAGGGCCTGCAGGAGAACGGCATAGGTCTCTACTACAAGCGCAGTTTTGAGCGACTTGGCGACCTGTGGCGCAAAAAATCGAAGCCGAGGACCGAGGGAAGTGAAAAAAGTGGTATCTTTGCAGACTCCCCCGCCCCCGCAAATACCGAGGGTGCGGAGGCCACGAGCAACGAACAGCCCGAGGAGGCAACTTCATCAAATAGCGATAAATAGGAAAAACAAAAAAAGATAACCAAACGTAAGATTATGAGCAGACTACTTCAGGCCGTGGCTCTCACCGAGCAGGCTACTCAAGCAGCAGAAAAAACAATGGGATTCGGCGAACTCTTTATGGCAGGCGGTTGGCTTATGTGGCCCCTCCTGTTGCTGGGAGGCGTCGTCATCTTCATCTTCGTGGAGCGCTTCATCGCAATCCGCAACGCCTCCAATATCGACCCCAACTTTATGAACCGCCTGAGAGATATGATCTGCGACGGCAAAATTGAGGCAGCACTCCGCCTGTGCAAGAAAAACCCCACCCCCATCGCACGAATGATGGAGAAGGGCATCAACCGTATCGGACGCCCAATGAACGACATCCAAACCTCCATTGAGAATATCGCCAACCTCGAGGTCTCCAAGCTCGAAAGCGGACTCCCCCTGCTCGCAACCATCGCAAGCGGCGCACCTATGCTCGGCTTCCTCGGCACCGTTCTCGGTATGGTCAAAGCCTTTATGCAGATGAGCCAGGCCGGCGGCGTGGTGGATATGAGTGCGCTCTCGGGAGGTATGTATGTTGCAATGATCACCACCGTGGCAGGTCTCATCGTCGGCATCCCCGCCCACTTCGGCTACAACTATCTGGTTGCTCGCATCGAGAAACTCATCTTCCGTATGGAGGCCAACTCCATCGCATTTATGGATATCCTCAACCAGCCCGTTGAGAAAAAATAGCACCCCTGCACTATGGCTATCAAACGCGGTTTGAAAATCAACAAGGAGAGCGGCTCCTCGGCACAGACGGACCTTATGTTCCTGCTGCTGATGTTTATGCTGATGGCCACCACGCTCATCAACCCCAACGCCCTCAAACTCACCCTCCCCAAGAGCTCCAACCAGCTCAAAGAGAGGCCCTACACCACTGTGAGCGTCACCAAGGATCTCCAATTCTACCTCGACGGTGAGCGAGTTCCCTTCTCGCAACTCGAGGGTGCGCTGGCAGCCAAAATGGCCGAGAGCGACGACAAAACCGTCTCGCTCCACGCCGACGAAGGCGTGCCCATTGGTGAGGTGGTGAAGGTGATGAACATCGCCAACAACAACCAATATAGGCTCATTCTGGCCACACAGCCCGAGTAGCACTGCGCCCTCCCGAATAGCACCCACACAACAACCCTAACCCATCTCACCCCCAAGGCTATGTACGACTACAACGATGGTAACTCCACGCCACGACTGCTCGGAGGATTGTTCACAATCCTCTATCTGCTGTCGTTTGTCGCCCTGATGATTTGGGGCGGGGTGAGCTACACATCGACCATTCCACAGCAAGGTATGCTCGTGGACTTCGGCACCGTGGCCGATAGCGGAAGCGGCGACCACGACACCTCGCTCGCAGACGACTACTCACTCGAAGAGCCCACGGCAGCACCCAAGAGTGAACCCGTGGAGACCCAAGAGGTAGAAGAGCAGGCCGAGATGGAGCAGGCCAACCTCGAAACCGACTCCGCAGCCACCACCGAGGAGCAAAAAGAGGTGGAGGAAAACCCGGCCGAGAAGGAACCAAAGCCCCGCGAAGTAAATCGCAGGGCACTCTTCCCCGGCAACACCCCCTCCTCCGAATCGACCTCGCAGGGCATCACAGATAAGGCCGAGGGCAATCAGGGCTACATTGGTGGCACTCTGTCGGACAACTACGAGGGTAGCGGCGGCGAGGGCGGCTTTGAGCCCGATTGGGACCTCAAGGGTCGCAGGCCCCGCAACGAATTTCCCAGGCCCAAATATCTCGAGGAGCGTCAGGGCATCGTGGTGGTGGAGATCTGGGTGAATGGCAATGGCGACGTCACAGGCGTGGCCTACAAAGCCGAAGGCTCCACCGTGGCAGCCCATTCGCCCCTTGTGAGCGAAGCACTCCGCGCCGCAGGTGGCGTGAAATTCGACGAGAGCGAACAGGATATTCAGGTGGGTACGATCACCTACAAGTTCAGTCTGAAATAGCTCACAAGGCGACCCTATGAAAAGATTTATAGCACTGATTCTCACCCTATTGTGCACCGCAGCACTCTCCGTTGCCGTATGCGGAGAGAACTCCGCAAGTGGCCCTGGGATGAAGTTCGAGAAGGTCAATCACGACTTCGGCACCCTCCCCCACAGAGGCGAGAAGGTCGCAGTGGAGTTTCCGTTTGTCAACGACGGCAACGCACCTCTCGTGGTTACGCGCACAACCACCTCGTGCCGATGCATCACCATCGCAGCCCCCAAGCGCCCCATACGCCCCGGAGCAAGCGGCTCCATTGTGGTCACCTACGACCCCAAGGATAAGGGCGTGTTCAACAAGGGCATCAGCGTGGAGGCCAATATCCCCGGTGGCTCGGTGACCCTCTTCGTGAGGGGCGAAGTAGAGTAGAGATCGGAGTGCCCATCTGGCACCAAGCGTACCTACACGCCTATCGTAACCCTACACCTATTATAATACCGCCCCCCCAAGAGCAATCTGCAAAACGACAATATGGCAATACATCGGCCCCGAGAGTTGAATAGCACCAACTCTCGGGGCCGAACTTTTCGTCGGAAAGAGAGGACAAAAAGTGGGTAAAAGTGGATAATGTAAGAAAAAAATGTTATATTTGTGAATCGAATAACAGCAGACAATTAGTTATACAAACTCAATACTACCTTAAAACACAACAAAAACTATGGCAAGAGAACTGAAAATCAGAGATTTGACCCTCCGCGACGGTCAGCAGTCGGCATTCGCAACCCGCCTGAACCAGAATCAGGTAGAGCGCGTATTGCCCTTCTACAAAGACGCAGCCTTCTATGCAATGGAGGTGTGGGGCGGTGCAGTGCCCGACTCGGTAATGCGCTTCCTCGGTGAGAACCCTTGGTATCGCCTCGAGAGCATCAAGAAAGCTGTGGGCGACGTATCCTACCTCACCGCACTTTCGCGTGGCCGCAACCTCTTCGGTTATGCTCCCTACGGTGACGACGTTATCGAAGGCTTCTCGCGCAACGCTATCGAAAGCGGCTTGGGCATTATGCGTATCTTCGACGCCCTCAACGACGTGGACAACGTCAAATCGACCATCAAGTATATCAAGAAATATGGCGGTATCGCAGACTGCGCTGTGTGCTACACCGTAGACCCCAAATACCCCAAACTCTCCTTCTTCGATAAACTCAAAGGCAAAAAGAATCCCGCTCCCGTCTTCACCGACGACTACTTCGTAGGTAAAGCAAAACAGCTCGCAGCTCTGGGTGCCGATATGATCACCATCAAGGATATGAGTGGTCTGATTCCTCCCAAGAGGGTCTACAACCTCATCAAAGCCATCAAAGCCAACGTGTCGATTCCCGTTGACTTCCACACCCACTGTACCCCCGGCTACGGTCTGGCTTCGGTTGTTGCAGCTATCGCAGCAGGCGTGGACATCGTCGACACCAACATCTGGAACTTCGCAGGCGGCCCCGCAGCTCCCGCTATCGAGCTCGTCTACCTCTTCTGCAAGAAGATGGATGTGGAGCTCAAGGTGAATATGGAGGCTGTGGCCAAGATCAACGCAGAGTTGCTCGGCATCCGCAAGGAGCTCGAGGCCTACGACGCTGTGAAGAAGTTCCCCAAGCCCTTTAACCCCCTCACCGACACCATCCCTGCCGACCTCGAGGCTCAGTTCGACCGCGCAGTGAAGGCAGCTTATGCTGTTGACGAGGATACCCTCATCGACGCTTGCCACAAAATTGAGGACTACTTCGGCTTCCCCAAACCCAACGAACTCGTGCAGAAAGCCGAGATTCCCGGCGGTATGTACACCAATATGGTTGCACAGCTCAAGGCTCTCAAGAGCGAGCACCTGCTCGAGCCCGCAATGAAGCTAATCCCCTCGGTACGTCTGGATGCAGGTCTGCCTCCTCTGGTAACCCCTACCAGCCAGATCGTTGGTTCGCAGGCTGTTAGCTGCGCCATCGCTCTCGAGAAAGGCAAAGATAAATATGCCACCACTTCGACCCAGTTTGTCAACTTGGTGAAGGGTGAGTATGGCCACACTCCCGTTGAGATCGACCCCGAGTTCCGTCTGAAGATTGCCGGCACCCGCGAGGCTATCCCCTATGACACCTCCAAGAACCAGCGCCAGCCCAACCCCGTGCTGGAGAACGCAGGTGGCGTGAAACTCGCCGAGAATGAGAAAGAGGAGCTCTTGCTCGAGCTCTTCCCCGCAGTAGCCAAGGAGTACCTCACCAAGGTTAAGACCGAGCGCTACGCTGCCACCAAACCCGCCGAGGCTCCCAAGGCCGAGGAGAAGAAGGTGGAGGCTGCCAAACCCGCCGAGAAGGTGAGTGGCAAAGTTGTTGCTGCACCCCTGCCCGGTAAGGTTGTGGAGCTGTGTGTGAAGGTGGGTGACGCTGTGAAAGCAGGTCAGAAGATTGCCGTTCTCGAGGCTATGAAGATGGAGAACGACATCCCCAGCGAGCACGCAGGCATCGTGAAACAGATTCTCGTTGCCGAGGGTGACACCCTGCAGGAGGGTCAGGCTATCCTCGTTATTGAGGACGCCAAAGTGGAGGCTCCCGCCGCTGCTGCCGCTCCCGTGGCTGGCAAGAAGGTGGCTGCTCCCCTGCCCGGTAAGGTGCTCGAGATCTGCGTGAAGGTGGGCGACACCGTGAAGGCAGGTCAGAAGGTTGCCGTTCTCGAGGCTATGAAGATGGAGAACGACATCCCCAGCGAGTATGCAGGTGTTGTACGTCAGATTCTCGTTGCCGAGGGTGAGACCTTGCAGGAGGGTCAGGCGATGTTCGTCGTAGAGTAGCACTTCGGCAACCTTCTCCTGCGGGCCGAAAGGCCTACGGAGAGAAAGCCGAACCACTCCAATAAACCCGTTGCGGCCCACCCCAGAGCGGGAGGGCCGCAACTTTTTATCACACAAACTACATAGGCAATGGACAAAGGCAAAGAGCAGGTGTTGATATGTGGCGGAGCAGGCTACATAGGCTCCCACACCGCCGTGGCACTCATCGAGGCAGGCTACGAGGTGGTCATCGTCGACAACCTCTCGCGCTCGTCGCTGGATATGGTCGAGGGCGTGAGGCGCATTACGGGCGTGGAGGTCCCCTTCGAGAGGGTGGACTGCTGCGATAAGGATGCGCTGGCGGAGGTTTTCGAGAGGTATCCCTTCCGCTCGGCCATCCATTTTGCGGCCTATAAGTCGGTGGGTGAGAGCATTGAGAAGCCCATTGAGTACTACCACAACAACGTCACCTCGCTCCTCAATCTGGTGGAGCTAATGGTCGAGCGAGGACGCAATAACCTCATTTTCTCCTCCTCCGCAACGGTCTATGGCGAGAGCGACACCCTCCCCGTCACCGAAGAGACCCCACGCAAGGAGGCCACAAACCCCTATGGACACACCAAGCAAATTTGCGAGGACCTTGTGAGCGACGCCACGGTGGCCCACCCTCAGTTCCGCGGTGTCTCACTCCGCTACTTCAAACCCATTGGTGCCCACCCCTCGGCACTCATCGGTGAGATGCCCATTGGCGTGCCCACCAATCTTGTTCCCTACATCACCCAGACCGCCGCAGGAGTCCGCGAGTGCCTCTCCATCTTTGGCAACGACTACCCCACCCCCGACGGCACCTGCATCCGCGATTTCATCGACATCAACGACCTCGCCGAAGCACACGTTGCCGCCATTGATAGGCTTATAGCTGGCAGAAACAGAAGTGGTTATGAGGTCTACAACATCGCCACAGGCCGAGGCACATCGGTGCTGCAACTTGTGGAGACCTTTGAGCGCGAAAATGGTGTGAGGCTCAACTACCGCGTGGAGAAGCGCCGCGAAGGCGACGTGGTGGCGATGTGGGCCGATGCCACACTTGCCCACAAGGAGCTGGGCTGGAAGGCCACCCGCACCCTCGAGGAGACACTCAGGGCTGCGTGGGCGTGGGAGAAGAGAGTGAGGGGAATTTAGAGAGGTTAGAGAGGTTCGGGAGGTTAGAGAGGTTAGAGAAGTTAGGGAGGTTAAAGAAGTTGTGGCACAGAGGGTGAAACTGCAGTCGGGAGTAGCGCAGTAATTTGGCAACAGATTCTTCCGCGGAAGACAACGAGCAGAGCCCCTCAAGCAGTTCGGATGGCAAGGTTGTGAAGATGCACAAGAGTGGCGCACCAACAGCCATCGCCCCCCTATTCTACCACGCGACTATACTCGTCCACACGGCTATGCAACTCGTTCACCACATACCAATAGTATATCTTGCGGAGTTTGGAGATATATAGCCCATCGTCGGAGATAGTCATAACGAGGAATTGGGGCCCGGTGCTACTATTCTCTATGGTTTCTCTCAACTCATAGGCAATGTCATTCTCCCCAAGAGGGACAATTTTCTCTACGTCATTGATCCTCCAAGCCTCCAAATCGTAGAGGGTCCAAGTGCCGGAGCCTCTCAACTCCAACTCGGGCCCAAGTTCGGTCACTGTGGAATCGGTGATACCATAATCGCGGTAACTACGACCCACAATATCCACTTCTCTCTCACCAACACCCCAAGATCCGTAGCCGATCTCCAGAATATCCTCTCCACAAGCCCAAGTGCCCGCCAAAGTAAAGAGTGCCTCGGGTTGCACCTCTATGCGAGTGAACGATTGGGAGTCTTGTTTGCTGCGCTGCCTGACTCCGGCCCAAGCATCCTCACCAACAACCGTAACCATCCACGAGTAATCTTCCACGGTTGTTGCAAGCATCATCGTCTGCGGATTGTAGGTCCACACTCCTTCGAGTTCCCAACCATACTTTTTATCTATCCTCATAACCTTGCAAACGCCATCGGGATAGAAGATGCAGTGATAGGTGTCGTTGCCACCCTGCATATCCCAAGTACCCACAAATGCGAAAGCCTCCTCGCCAATTTTGTAGTAGGCCTCGCGCTCCTTTTCGATGTCGCCCTGCTGGTCGGTGGGGCCACCTCCCAAACTCGGGAGTTCGGAACACCCCGCCACACACATTGCAATCACACACAATGTCGCAATCACAGTCCTATGTTTCATAGTTCAGAAATAATGGTTTTGAGTAATATTACGTCAAATATATAACAAAAACGCGTGAAAACCAAACGGCTGTGGTGCTATGGTAAAAAACAAATCCACAATGCGTGAGGCATTGTGGATTTGTTTTCTCATTCGAGAGACTGGAGCACTACTCGCAGTACTCAATCGTAGTCGAGGCCTGGCCAACAGTGGTCGAGGGACTCTGGCTGATTATCTCTCTGTCGATCTCGACAACCTCGTAGTAGCAGCTACCATCGTAGTCGTCCCTCCACGCAACCTCACCAGCAGCGTAGGTGATATTCATCTCAACATCATACTGACGTACGTCGACAACAAATTCTGTGGGATAGCCATCCTTGTCGTAGTTTACGCCGGTAATGGGCAATGTGCAAAACTCATCTTCGTAATCCTCGAAGAGTGTACCCTTGTATGTGGTGATTTCCTTGTAGTTAGGATCGGTAGTGTAGCTCTGCATAGGCCTGGGATAATCCATATAGTAGGTGCTCTCCACCAACATACGACCAAAGTAGTAGCCACCCATCGGGCCCAACTTAAGAGCACCATAAGTGACAATAGCTACTTCGGGATAGAGGAATGGAATCAGCATCCTATTGATGTCGACGTTTGTGTTTCTCAGTAGGATATTGCCCGAGAAGCCGGTGGTTTCTATGACGGTGTCATAATCCTCATCCTCGCCCTTGCGGTCAACGGCATACTTCTGCAGACAACCATCCGCATAGTCAAGGTTCACGATATACATAGGGACTCCATCTTCGCTCCCCGAAAAACTGCCGATGTAGCCCTCGGGAGTGTAGTCGATTGCTTCGGCAAAGTTGTAGAACTCGCCGCCATCCTCCCAAATGTAGTCGTAGGCCGTAGCACGACCCGCATTGTCCACATCAACATTGAATGTAATCTCCTCGCTCAACTCACCTTCGAGGTAGTATTTCTGATAGGCCATAACCTTACCCTTTGTCGAGTAGTCGTAGGTGAATTCGTAGGTGTACTCACACACTTCCTCCCACTCGCTGAACGTGCTCGCAACAATATTGCCACGTTTGTCATAGTCGAATTCCCACAGATAACTAAAGTCCTCTCCCTGAACCTTCTCGCTGTGGATGATCTTCTTCACACGCCTAACCTCGCCTACCACAAGCTCAAAAGAGCCCATTGTGCCATAGTCGCACCTCTCCTGCTGCTTAACGTAGGTCTGGAAATAGTATTTGGGGCCTCCACCATAGAGATCCTGAAGGTGGAGATGGATGGAGCCATCCTCGGCAATGTTGTCGAAAAGAATCTTCTCGCCCTCGCCCTTCTCCAAGAGGGCCTTGTCGTCGGAGTAGAGCATACCGACCTCAAACTCACCCTCATCCTCGGGCGAAATGCCACCAACAGAGCCCAGCAACTCCACCGAGTTTTCGGTCACCGAACCCTCCTTCACATCGAGTTTCACGGCCACACCTGCGGTCTTGAACTCCTGCACATCGCTATAAAATACATCGTTCTTGTACTGCACGATTGCACAGAACTTGTAGGTAGTGTTGTGGCGAAGCTCCTCGAGGCGGAAGGAGAACTTATTCTCCGTGTCGAAGTCGGGACGGGTGAAAACCACGCTGGGAATCTCCTCACTCATAGCACTGAATTTCTCGGGCTCGGCATAGCGCAAGATGACCTGCACAAAGTCCAAGTCAATCTCATCGTTGGTGATACCACCCTCAAAGCGAGCAGTGGTTGCCGTGGCGCGAGTGATGGAGACCGTTGCGGGACCACTTGTGAGGGGCTCCTCGGGAATCTCGCTGCCGGTGCTATCGTTTCCCACCTCCTCCTCTTTGTTGTTGCCGCCTCCGGGGAGAGGAATATCCAGAGCCGAACAACCCACAAGCGACACCATTGTCGCCACCATAAAAAGTGTAGCAAGTTTTTTCATAGTATGTAAAAAGTAAAAATGTGTCATTTCGTCGGCAAAAGTAGAACAAAATTACCAAATCCACAACAAATCCCCAAGAGGGGCAGCCGACATTGTCGAACCATAGGCAACCATCGGCCGTTGTAGGTCGACCATTGGCTGTTAATCCTCTCTCTCGTAGGTGGTTGGGTCGAAGAAGCTCTCGTCGAAATTGACAAGGTAGACCTCTGAGGTGGCACGCGAAATGGCCGTATAGAGCCAGCGCAAAAACTCCTTGGTCATCCGTTCCTCGCCAAAAAGCAGCCTATCAATGAACACCGCACTCCACTGCCCACCCTGGGCCTTGTGGCACGTAACGGCATAGGCAAATTTCACCTGCATAGCGTTGTAGTACTCATTCTCGCGCACCTCCTTCATACGCTTGGCCTTGCACTTGAACTCCGGATAGTCGGCCTCGATGGCGTAGAAGAGCTCCTTCATCTGGTCGCGTGTGAGCGAGGGCGAGAAGGAGTTGAGCGCATCGAGGACAATGTTGCACTCCAACTCATAGTCGTCGTAGTCGGGGAAGCGAAGAGTTGCCTCTGCAAAGCGGAAGCCATAGAGCTCCCTGAAACGGCGTATGCGTCGCAACACCGCCACATCTCCATTGGCAATGAAGCTCGCTTTGGCCTCCTCGTCGCGCTCGGTGTAGTGGTAGTTGTTCTTCACAACCATAAGCATATCGCCCGAATCAATCTCCTCTTCGGCGTAGAGCACGCGGGCACGGATACCCTGGTTGAAGTGGACCGCACGCTTGTTGCTACGGGTGATGACAATGACCTCATCTTTGCCATAGCGCGAGTAGCACTCCTCCACTTTCTCGAGGAACTCGCCGCCATTAACTGCCTTGAAATCAGGGAAACTCATATCGAGCAGAGGAGTTTCGTAGATGCGGTTCTCGATCATCTGGCGCACCATTGTGGCGTTGAAAAGTATGCCGCTCTCGCACTCCTGACGCACCACCTCATCGAGAGTGTGGTAGCTCACGGGGCCATAGAACGACATCTTTGTGGGGTCGAGCGCAGGGGAGAGTTCGTGGCCCACGGGTGGCAGCTGGGCCGAGTCGCCCACAAACATAATCCTACACCTCTGCCCCGAACGGACATATTCAAAGAGGTCGTCGAGCAGCGAACCCGAGCCGAAGAGCGACCCCTCGTCGGAGAAATCGGCAATCATCGAGGCCTCGTCGATGATGAATACGGCATCCTTCTCGCGGTTGAAATTGAGGTCAAACTTGGAGTCGAAACCGCCTGCCGTACGCTCACGATAGATGCGTTTGTGGATGGTGTGGGCAGGAGTGGTTGGGGCAAATTGGGTCATAACTTTGGCGGCCCTGCCTGTGGGAGCAAGGAGTATGGGCTTGATTCTCAACTCCTTCAGCACCTCCACAAAGGCGGCGATGAGGGTCGTCTTACCCGTACCGGCATAGCCATTGAGGATGTAGATGCGCTCATAATCTTCATCCGAAATCCACTCGGATAAAGATTCTATGATTTTTTTTTGTCCAAAAGTTGGAGTAAACGCAAATTTGGCGTAAATTTGGGTCGCAATGTGTGCACTAAGCATAAGCACTACTTTTTTAACGCTACAAACTTAATATTAAAAATAGAAATGAAAAAGTCCATTCTCCAAATCTTTCTTGCAATCGTAATGATTGCGTTGGCCTATTTCCTCTACGAGAGCATTATGGCACCCGTGCGCTTCGACAAAACCCGCATTGCACGCGAGAAAGCTGTGATTGAGCGCATCTCCGACATCCGCTCCGCACAGCGCGGCTACAAACAGGTCTATGGTAAGTACACCGGCTCGTTCGACACACTTATCAACTTCGTTCTCACCGCAGATATGGAGTTTGAGCGCCAGCTCGTTTCGTCCGACGACTCCGTTGGTCTGGCAAAACTGAAAAGGGCTCGCAAGAAAAATATCGAGAAATTCACCGTTAAGGCTATCGACACCGTCTTCGGCGCAAAGAAACTCACTCCCGAGCAGGTTGAGCAGCTCCGTTACATTCCCAACTCGACCATCGCAAACGAGGGTAAGGCTGTAGAGTTCATTATGGGCGCAAGCAGCGTTATGGTAGGTAACGTGAGCGTACCCGTGTTCGAGGCTAAGGCTCCCTACAAGAGCTTCCTCCTCGACCAGAACGAGCAGTTGCTCATCAACCTCATCGACGAGCAGAAAAATGTCCTCTACCGCTACCCCGGTATCAAGGTGGGTGACCTGAACCAAGCAACCAACGATGCAGGTAACTGGGAGTAAATCCAAAAGCACAACCACTTCAAGATTGTCCATTCGCATCCCGAGTGGACAATCTTTGCATAGAGAGCAACCCTCTCTCGCAGAGTGGAACAAGGCCGTCGAGGGAGTCGAGGAAGTTGCTCTCACCCTCGAAGGTCCGATAGTTGTGGCCGCACCCGCCGAGGAAATTGCCGCGTGGGATGGTGCCGAGTTGCTCCAGCTTCAAGGCATAGCACTCCACGAGGGCGATTGCACCGCAGTGTGTGAGGGTTCGGAAGGAGTAGGCTACATTGCTCGCATCCCCAAGGAGGTGGCTGCCGCCATAGAGTCGTGGCAAAAGGAGGGCAAGAGAGTGGAGCTCCACACCCCTTTGAGGGAGGCTGTGGAGGTGGCTGTAGCCGCAAGGAGGAGAGACAAAAATGTTGTGCTCATCCTTGAGGATGGGTGTTGCTACGCCGCCTACGCCGAGCGCCACCGCCTGCTCTATGCCGAGGTACTCCCGCTGGCCAACGAGGCTGCACTCGTCAACCTGCTCGCCCTGCTGAACAAAGATTTCGAACTTCGCAGGGCCCGCTTCGAACTGCGAGGAGAGGAGAGTAGGCAGTACTACAAGTGCGTCAGGAGCTACTTTGGTCGCGTGAAATTGGTAAAATAGGGCCTCGGAAGCGCTCCGATGCAACCATAACAGATGACAAAATAAGAATCGAAATAGTATGCGAATCATCAGCGGAAAATATCGCGGCAGGACCATCGTGCCCCCCAAGAACCTCAGGGCCCGCCCCACCACCGACTTTGCCAAGGAGAACCTCTTCAACGTGCTGGGCAACCTCGTGGACTTTGAGGACATCGACGTTTTGGACCTCTTTTCGGGCACCGGCTCCATCAGCTATGAGTTTTGCTCGAGGGGAGCGAGGAGTGTGACGAGCGTGGAGGTGAACCCCGTGCACAATGCGTTCATCCGCAAGACGGCCAAGGAACTTGGCTTTGGGAATCTCTACGCCACCCACGCCAATGTATTTTTGTATCTGAAGAGCTGTGGCAAGCAGTTTGATGTGATATTTTCGGATGCGCCCTACGATTTGGAGGGTAGCGAGGAGGTGATTGAGCTGGTGCTGTCGAGGGATTTGCTCCGCGAGGATGGCTTTTTGGTCTTTGAGCACTCGAAGGACAAAAAATTCGACGACCACCCTAACTTCTGGCAATCACGCAGTTACGGCAGTGTGCAGTTTTCGTTCTTCAAAAAAGTGTAAAAAAATGCAAAAAAAGTAGTCCAATAATTTGCAGATACAAAAATTTGTACTACTTTTGTACCGCAATCAGAAACACGGTGTGGTAGTTCAGCTGGTTAGAATGCCTGCCTGTCACGCAGGAGGTCGCGAGTTCGAGTCTCGTCCATACCGCAAAACAAGAAACGGATGCCATTAGGCATCCGTTTTTGTTTTATGTCCGTGGGTAAGCATCGAACTCGCGACCTCCGAAGCCTCCCCTATCAAGGGGAGGTTTGGAGGGGTTGTAAACATAGGCGCGAGTAGCGGCCCGCACGAAGTGCGGGCTCGAGTCTCGAATTCTCAATGCAGGCCCTAAAAATGAGTCGACTCACTTGCTTTTCACCAGCTAAAAGAGTAACTTTGAGGAAAAGATTGGAAGCTATGAAAAGATTTGGAGCCTATTTGTGCATATTATTTTCGGTGGCTGTGGCCGCCCTCGTTGTCATCAACCGTTGTGACCGCCGCAACTATGTGAGCTACACCGACACTTTCGATGCGGGCGACGTCACACTCTTCTACGCCGCCGAGGGACACGGCAAGCCGGTGATACTCCTCCACGGCAATGGCGGCAGCCACAACGATATGGAGACCACCACACGCCAGCTGGCACAGGCAGGCTACACAGTCTATGCACTCGACTCGCGCGGTCAGGGAGCCAACGAGCCGCTGGACGAGTACCACTACGCAGATATGGCCACCGACCTCAAGGAGTTCATCACCGCCAAGGGACTCTCCAAACCGGCAGTATTCGGCTTCAGCGATGGCGGCATTGTGGCGCTGATGACCGAGGTGATGTATCCCGAGACTCTGGGAGCCATCGCCACAGGTGGTGCCAACATCTTTGTGCGTGGCGCTCTGGTACCCGAATTTGAGGCCCATTTCTTCGCACAGGAGAATCCCAACCCTCTGAATGTGATGATGCTCAATGAGCCAAATATGACCGCGGAGGATATGCAGAGCATAAGCTGTCCGGCACTGATTATGTCGGGCGATGGCGACCTCATCCGAGAAGAGCACACACGCCTTATTGGCGACCACATCCCCAATGGCGAGTGGATGATCGTCCCCAATGCCGACCACGGCTCCTACATCTACCACTCCACTCGCGTGGGCAACCTCCTACTCGACTTTTTCGAGCGTATAGGCTATTAATCCACATCTTGGCCAATAAAAGCCTAACTATACAAAAAGATCAGGCCGCTTAACTAAGCGGCCTGCTCGTTTGCTCATTGTCATTGCCCTCTGCCGTCGCTATTTGCTTTTGCAGTTACTATTATTGTCGCGTTTGCGACTCTGGCCGTCGGTTATACTGCCGCGTACTGCCATTAGTGAAATTGTCGAGTTTGCGCCTCTTGCCGATTAAGTGGTGGAAAGTATATATATTCTATCAAATGAAACTCAAAATTCTCAAGCTACAAAAGATAAGTAATAGGTTGCCAATGCAGTTAGACTCTTGAAATATTTCAGAATTTATGGTGCTTTTGTGTGGTGACCACTCTGTTAAATTATTTAACTTAAGGATTTAAGATTATTACACCTTTTAATATAATGATATGTATTAATACTCATATATCGCGGTTTGCGAGTCTACAACTTTTCTCCAATTAAACGCTGCCCCCTCTCTAAATATCGGGAAAAAGCATTATCTTTGTAGCACATATAAATTTTACGCGGAAAGTGTAAGTCTGTTCTCGAAAGTCAAACGTAGGAAATTTGATATATAGCGGAGAATAGGCACTATGCTTGCTACGTCGTACCCTGCAATGGGGTATAGGCGTGGGGCTGTTGCTTGTTTATGCTATATGGTTTCCTACGACCAGACTTTCTAAAACAGGTTTTCGGCACCACGCTTTCTTTTTTGTGATACAACTTTCGGGGTGCGGAGGGTTACATCTAAACAAAATTATGAAACGCAAAATGAACTTTTGGCTACTTTTTGTGGCTTTGCTATCAGCATTTACACTCTCTTCGTGTGGTGACTCCAACGAAAACGAGGATGACATTTATATCAATATCAATGGAGGGGGTGGCGATTCTGGAGCAGATGATCTAAAAACAGACCCAGCCAAACTTATCGGAACTTGGGAAAATATAATCACTTTCACATACGACGACCCCGCACCAGACGGCCTAAAACGCATAGTGACAACATTAGTATTTAATAACGATGGAAAGACTATGGAGCAAAAGTGTAAATGGGATTACATAGGCATCCCCGACGAACAAAATATAACGTATTGCGAATACACTTATGATGGTGTTGAAGAAATAATCACTATCACAAACGCAACACTTGTATATGACGACGGTTCAACCATACAACTTGGCGGTACACAGACATCTTTATACATAAGAGATAACACCCTATATTATTTAGGCAACGTATTCACTCGAAATAGATCATAACTTACAAAAGGCGCCTCATTTCAGGGGAGGATTTCTTGGTGTGGCAAATTATCTATGGTAGCCAATATTGATGATGAACAAATAATCAACCGTAGAGTGCCACCCTTTCGAGGGTGGCATTTTTCATATTAGCACCAAACCCCTGCGGAGTTTGCCTGCACATACCTTAATAATATAAGTCCCATCTCACAGAACCGACGCTCGAAGCGAGAGCAGAGGCTGCTCGCAGACTATGCCTCGCAAGGAGGAGGA
>JAFPBB010000034.1 GCA_017390585.1 Tidjanibacter sp.
GAATTTTGAATTTAGCATTTTGAATTTAGCATTCCCCCGTCACACCATTCGTTCGCACTTGCGGCCCGGAAGAATACGCACCGCATCGCACAACTCCAGCTCCGTGAGCAACGACACAACCCGCGCAGGAGCAAATCCTGTGCGTGCCACAAGCGTCTCATACTCAGCAACCTCGCCCACACTCATACTCTCCAGCAACAGCTGCTCCTCGGGACGCAGGTTGAGCGTCTCCGTGGGATGCGTGGTGGGAGCAACCACCACCTCCTCGCTCTGGCGGGCCTCCCAACCAAGCTCATAGACGATGTCGCCTCCCGAGCAGACCATAGCGGCCTTATTCTGCTTGATGAGCAGGTTGGAGCCAAAGGAGTTCTTGTCGAAGGCCCTACCCGGGAGCGCCATAACTATGCGCCCATAGTCGAGTGCATACTCCGCCGTAATGAGCGACCCTCCCTCATAGGGCGACTCCACAACCACCACGCCACTCGAGAGTGCCGCAATGATGCGATTGCGCGCAGGGAAAAACTTGCCACTATTTTTGTGCTGCGAGGAGACCTCCGTGACGATGGCCCCTCCGGAGGAGAGAATGCGGTCGGCAAGGGCGCGATTGGCTGCAGGAGTAACCTCGGGGAGCGCATTGGCAATCACTGCAATGGTGGGTGCCCCCACCTCCAGCGCAGCTCGGTGGGCATTCTCGTCGTTGCCAAAAGCGAGTCCGCTGACCACAACAGCCTCGGGCACGCGCTCGTGGAGCTGCTCCACAAGGCGACGCCCCGCCGTCTGCCCATAGTTGGAGATGGTGCGCGTGCCCACAAAGGCCACGGCAGGTCGGGAGAGCAGACTCAGGTTGCCCTGCACAAAGATGACGTGGGGCCTCTCGGGCGACTCGCGCAAGGCGACGGGATAGATCGAGTCGGTGGCAGCAATGGCGTAGATGTGGTGGCGCTGACAGTAGTCCCACTCGCGCTCGGCCGCAGGGAAGGCGGTGCGAGCCAGGAGGTGGTTGATGATGGCCTCACTGTGGAGGGCGGCACGCTGACGCAGCTCCACCTCGTTGGCACGGAAGATTGCCTCCGCCGAGCCGAAAGTGTCTATGAGGTGTGCTATGGTTTTATTGCCGAGTCCGGGCGTGAAAATGAGTGCGAGGTCGTGGATATTCATAGGAAAGCGCGGTATGAAGATGTAAAAGTACGAAAAAAAATTTGGAGTTTGCGAGAATTTAGTTACTTTTGTCCCCCGAAAGCCACGATACCTTAATCTCGCGGGTCTCGCAAGGGTCCCAAAGAGGGGTAAAGGAGGGAATAAGGTGTTGGGGCTTCGATATGGTGCGATGGCCGAGTGGCTAGGCAAAGGTCTGCAAAACCTTCTACAGCGGTTCGATTCCGCTTCGCACCTCCAGAAAAAATAAGGCTAGCATCTGCGGGCCTTTTTCTTTTTGCAAAAGGTCGCCATAAACTTTTAGTGTAGACCTTGCTCGGCCTTAGTAGGGTAGACACTGATAAAGAGATACGAAGTATCTCGAGGAAAATTTTTGGGCGACTTTTTATAAAAAGTCGCAAAGAAGAAGAAAGGAAAATGTTTTGAAGCTTTTTGTAAAAAGCTTCACCAAAAACTTTTAGTGCAGACTTTGCTCGGCAATTATTGGGGTATCTCGCCGAAGGCTAAATAATTTTGAATTTTGAATTTTGAATTCTGAATTTTGAATTTCCCTCAAAACACCTCGGAGAGGATTCGTAGGGAGGCGATGTTGTGGATGGTGTCGAGGTGGTAGCCGAAGTAGGCAAGCAGCGAGCCGATGAAATCCTTGCGTTGCAGGCGCGAAAGGCCAATGCCACCCAACTCGTCGGGGGTGGCCTCCATAAGTTCGTGGAGCAGGCGGCTGTTTTCCACATTGATATAGAGCCCACTACGGGGCAAGATCCTCGAGAAGCAGCCTCCCTCGATGTCGAACACTGCACCCTCGCTCCACTCGTCGGCGGGATAGAAGCCGAGGTGGCGGCTCAGTTGCACCATAAACCAGAGGTGGAAGTTGTAGACACCCTCTTGGAGGGAGTCGAGTGCCACAACGGAGTTGTAGACAAAGTCGAAGAGTGGCGAATTGGGCTCCACCTCGCGGATGAGTTTGTAGAGCAGTTCGGCCATAAAGAGTGCCACGGTGCTCTTTCTCACATCGAAGGGTATGCTCTGCAGTGGCACGGCCAGAGCCACCTCCTTGAGCCTGTCGAGCTCGGTTTTGTTGCTCTCGAGCCCCACGAAATCGAGCAGGAACATCGGCTGAAAGAGCGCCCCCTTGCCCCCCTTTGCGCCACGACCCTTGCCAAGACCCTGCACCATATAGCCTCTGCGTCCACCGACGTCGGTCAGCAGGTGGGCGACCATCGACGACTCGCCATACTTGAGGGTGTTGAGGACAATGCCTCGGGCCTTGTATTGTTTCACGTTCTTGGTGTTCGAAATGTTAAAGTGGACTCCCTCGCCTACTCTTTCGGGGCCGACTTGCACCACTCCCTGATGCCACACTCGTGGCACTTGGGCTTGCGGGCCGTGCAGACATAGCGTCCGTGGAGGATGAGCCAATGGTGGGCAATGGGTAGCAGGTGGGAGGGAAATCCGCGCTCGAGTTGTTCCTCGGCCTGGAGTGGCGTCTTGGCACCCACGGTGAGTCCTATGCGACGCGAGACGCGAAAGACGTGGGTGTCCACAGGCATAACCTCGCGCCCAAAGAGCACAGCGGCGACCACATTGGCGGTCTTGCGCCCCACTCCGGGCAGGCTCTCGAGCCTCTCGACGGTGTCGGGCACCACGCCACCAAACTCACCCACGAGTCGACGCGCCATAGCGGCGAGGTTCTTTGCCTTGTTGTTGGGATAGGAGATGCTCTTGATGTAGGGGTAGATCTCCTCGGGGGTGGCCTCGGCGAGGCTCTCCGCGGTGGGGAATCGGCGGAAGAGTTCGGGGGTGGTGAGGTTGACCCTCTTGTCCGTACACTGGGCCGAGAGCATCACCGCAACCACAAGCTCATAGGGCGAGGAGAACACAAGCTCACTCTCCGCCACAGGCATAGCCACGCTGAAGTACTCCACCACGCCGCGATATCGCTCCTCTCTTCTCATTCCCTACACTATTGATTATATGCGACTTATCGAAACTATTGGGCACTCTCTCGGAGCGCCTTGATGAAGGCTTGGTGTTCGATCCAAAGGGGCTCGGTCTGGAGCCACAGTTCTCGTGCTCGAGCCTCCTTGGAGGGGTGTTCGGAGGCCATATCGGCAAGGTGTCGTCCATCGGAGGGGTGCTCCTCGGCACACCACTCGCGCAAGTAGGGTGCGTGGAATCGGCGCAGGGATGCGAGCTCCGCGGCGTCGATTGTTCCCTCGCGCAGGAATCGGCTCCAGAGCATCAGCAGAGCCTTCTCGGGACTCTTGTCGGCCAAGTCGGGCACCACGTCGTCGAAGGAGTCCCACTCCCCCATTGCCACATAGACAAAGGCCAGCAGAGGGGTGGCCTCGAGGTGGTCGTCGCCATCTACATCGAGCAGCGTCTCCAGCTGTGCGGCAGCCATCTCCAGGTCGCCCACAAGGAAGAAGTCCACAGCCGAACAATAGAGCAGTTCCGCAGCATCGCGCGTGGCACCATCCTCCATATCAAACTCCACCACCTCATCCTCGGGGAGCAACTCCACCAGCTCCTGCACCGCACGGAAGCGCACCTCGCAGGCCTCCTCATAGCGACCCTCCGCCACAGCCTTGTGTGAGCGGGCAAGTTCGCGCGAGAAGTCGAGTGCCGAGCCTTTGGCCTCCCTGTCGTGGAGGATGCGGAAGGTCTGGTTGGGCGTGGGCCTAAGAGAGTTTCTTGCCATAGTTGAAGATTTTACGAATCATATATCCCGCAATCAGCAGCGTCAGTGCGCCACCCAATGCGTAGGCAAGCACTCGGTTGGAGAGGCCACACATCAAGGGCGAGACGAAGATGTAGCTCGCACAAACGTATGTCATCACCAGCGCAGGCACCAGCGCAATCCAGATGTTCTTTCCCTTGTGGTGGAGCCACACACAGATGGTCCAGAGGGTGAAGACGGCCAAGGTCTGGTTGGCCCAAGCAAAGTAGCTCCAGATGGTGCCGAAGGGGAGCAACAGAATGATGGCCAGGCCGAGTGCAAAGATGGGGAAGCAGATGAGCAGTCGCTTGGAGATGCTCCTCTGCTCGATGCCAAACATATCTGCAGCAATGAGCCTTGCACTGCGGAAGGCGGTGTCACCCGAGGTGACGGCACAAGCCACCACGCCGAAGATGACGAAGTAGGCCAGGAAGTCGCCAAGTGTGGCCGTGGCAATCTTATCGACCAACACAGCCGCCTTGCCGCCATACTCGGCAATGGCACCATTGAGTCCCTCAACACCGCCCCAGAACGACATTCCGATGGCCGCCCAAATCAGGGCGATGACACTCTCCGAAATCATAGCTCCGTAGAAGACCACGCGACTCTCGTTCTCGTTCCTCATACAGCGCGCCATCAGAGGCGATTGGGTGGCGTGGAAGCCCGAAATGGCACCACAAGCAATGGTCGTGAAGAGCATAGGCACCAAGGGGAATCGCTCGGCGTCGGCCTTCATATTGCGAAAACCGTCGAACTCAGGGATATATGCGCCATACTCGGTGAAGAGCGCCCACAGAATGCCCAGCGCCATAAAGATGAGCAGACCACCAAATACGGGGTAGACCTTGCCGATAACCTTGTCGATGGGAAGCAGGGTGGCCACAATGTAGTAGACAAGGATGACGGCCAGAATGATGATGAGCAGGGTGCTGAAGGTGTGGCCCGCAGGGCTTGCAAAGGCCACATCGGAGAGTGCAGGCGCCGCAATGCGCTCGGCCACCAGCTCGGCAGGCTGCGACATAAACACCGCACCCACCAGAATCATCAGCAGCAACGAGAACCACCTCATCACCGCCTTGGGACCTCCACCGAGGTACTTACCCACAATCTCGGGCAGACTCAAACCCCCGTTGCGAAGCGAGATGACTCCCGAGAAAAAGTCGTGCATAGCACCAAAAAAGATACCACCAAGGGTGATCCACACAAAGGCCACAGGGCCATAGGCAGCACCCAGAAGCGCACCGAAGATGGGACCCAGGCCCGCAATGTTAAGCAGCTGAATCAGAAAGGTTTTCCATCGAGGCATAGGGATGTAGTCCACACCATCGAACATAGTTTTGGAGGGGACCTCCGCTGTGTTGCGGATGCCAGCCACGCGGTCGAGAACCCTGCCATAGAGGAAATAGGCCACCACAAGAGCCACCAGACAGATTATGAAAGTGATCATAGGGTTGTACTGTTTTTGTAGTTTCTAATTTTCCGCGAAAATACAAATTATTTTAATAAAAGTATCCCCCGCGTGGAATAAAGCGCTCCGTTTGACCGAGAGGGAGCGTGGGGAGGATAGGGAGGATAGGGAGCGTAGGAAGGAACTATTCGGTGAGAAGAGGAATTGGGATGTCCACTTTTTGGCTGTGGGCAGAAATATTTTTTGGTGGGAGTGCCACAAAGTGCGGAATAATGATTACCTTTGCGGCGCAAATGGGCGTCCATCGTTGGATTGAGTGCCATTTTGCGGAATGCCAAAATAGCTCAGGTGGTAGAGCATTTCCCTCGTAATGAAAAGGTCGCGGGTTCGAGTCCCGCTTTTGGCTCTGGAAATCAGATGGTTACAAAAGTGACCATCTTTTTTTTATACCCTAAAATGGGGGTGAAAAGGGTGGTTTGTGTTGCCATTTGTGTTGCCATTTGTGTTGCCATTTTTAAGGTTGCACTACACTCGAAAAGTTCATTGCACAATACCGTAAAGCAATGAGTGTCATCATCAAACCCTTTTGTCGCAGAGAGCGAATCTCAAAAAATCAAACCACAATTGTCCAATTGCGTGTTACCATAAACAGGCGTAGTCGCTATGTAAGTACGGGAATACGAGTCCCTATTTCGGAGTGGGACTTCGAGAAACAGGAGCCACTCGCCACATCTGGGCATATTAAATATGAGATATTTGACAAAATAAACTCCTACCAAAAGCGAATAAAGCAGCTCGAAGCATTTGACATTGAGGTAACGCTTGACGACCTATTGAATGATGAAAAGGCGACCTCTTCACAAACCCTTGCCGAGTTCACAAATGGGGTTATTGAGCAGTTGCGCAAACAGGGCAAATTGAGTTCAGCAGCAAGGTACAAAGTAATACTGACACAGTTGCAGCGACTCCGTATGGCAAATGTCCGTTTTGAGGATATTACCCTCAAATATATAATAGACTACGAAGAGGCACTCTTGCAACTCGGCAACAAGCCCAATTCGATTGCTACGAAAATTGCCCTACTCAAAGCGCTCTACAACAAGGCTATGAACAAAAGGATATTTGTGTGTAAAAACAACCCATTTTTGAGGTACAATATTAGTCGGCACAAGGAGAAGCCTCGTAAACGAGCCATCTTGAAAGAGGATGTCTTAAAACTGATGGAGGCACCTCTCCCCTTAACCAACACTCCATATACCGAACTTGCACGAGATTTATTCCTTTTCTCCTACTTTTCGGCAGGGATAAACTTTAAGGATATTGCGATGTTGAAAGGCTCGGATATTGTGACGGGGCGCATCTATTATCGCCGACAAAAGACGGGCAAAGAGATGAACTGCACTCTGCTACCCCAAGCACAAGGCATTATAGATAAGTACGGTCAGGGCAAGTCGGAAAACGACTACTTATTTCCCATACTTGACCGCATCAAGCATCAAAGCGTTGTGCAGATTGCAAACCGATTGAATAAGGTTTTGAGAAAGGTTAATCGTGAACTCAAATTGTGGGGCGAGAGTTTGGGGTTACCAACCAAACTAACAACCTATGTGGCCCGACATACATACGCAACCGTGCTCAAAAGGTCGGGCGTAAACATTGCCCTAATATCCGAATCGCTTGGACATTCCGACCTTTCCACCACCCAAATCTACTTGGATTCGTTCGAAA
>JAFPBB010000035.1 GCA_017390585.1 Tidjanibacter sp.
ATCCATCTTACCATCTACCTCCTCGGGCTCAACGGTTACTTTACCATTCTTAACAACGCAGTTCGTGATGTTAACGCCACCCTCACCCCAAGCAAGAATAGCACCGGCATAGTGGTTACCTTCAAGTTCAAAATCGTCAATTACAAGATCCTTTACAGTCAAGCTCTGATGAGCAGTTGCAAAAAGACCTGCATATTTAGCCTGCTTAACTTTGAGACCTTTAATGGTGTGACCCTGACCGTCGAAAGTACCACGGAACTGACCCTCTGCACTATAAGGCTGGTTGCCGATAGGAGTCCAAGCAAGCTTGTTGAGGTCGATGTCGTGGGTCAGAACAACGTTAGCATAGGCATATTTAACCTCTGCGCGAGTCTGAGCGTTGTCGAAGGTAGCGTTGGTATTGATAGCATTTGCAAAGAATGCGAGCTGCTCACCGGTGGCAATGTAAACGGTGTTGCCGTCGATTGCGGGCTGCTCCATAGTGCCATCCCAAGGACGAATGTAGGGATCTACGTTGGCTGCATCATCCTCAAATGCGGGTTTGATCTCAACGATTACACCGGTCTGGTCGGTAAGGAGGTTACCGTAGATGTTGGTGCGGTAGTTGCGCTGTACGGGCACGTTGCCATAAACTACGTTGTACTCTTTGTCCTCGGTGTTGCGGTAGGTCATCTCTACGTCAACAAGGTGTTTTGCGGAGTTAACAAGAACGTAGTTCATAGTCATATACTCATAGCCCTCAACGGGATAAGCCTCGGTGGGAGCTACTGCATAGGCATACTCGTGCTCAACAACGTTGGTAGCCTCGGCAGTGAAGAGGTTCAAAGTGTTGAAACCTTTAACCTTAACCATAACGTCCTTAACGGTCATACCTGCCTTCTGAGCTTTCACGTAGTCTGCAGTACCGATGTTAACCTGTGCGAAGGGACGGTAGAGGTCAGCCTTCAAGGTAGCGGGACCCTCTACTTTGAAGTCGATCTTACCATAGAATGCGTCGTAAGCCTCAACACTTGCGGTGGTGGGATTGAAGGTCATCTTCTTGTTTGCCCAGTCGATAGTAGAAGCACCATTCTCGTTCTGGGCCCAGAATACGATGTGGTAGCGGTCACCGGTAACGAGCTCGAGGTTAACGGTGGTCTTGATGTTGATCTCTGCGGGCTCGTTGATAACGGAGATCTCGGGAAGGAGAACGCCGTCCTCGTCATAAACACCGTAGTAGAGCTTGGTAGCGGACTGGCCGTCACCAAAGGTACGAGTAGCCAACTCGGGAGTCGAAACCTCAAATCCAACAGTGGCAGTCTTGCCATTGAATTTGATACCGCCCTCGATGTCGTTGGTACACGATGTTGCAAACACAGCTGCTGCGATTGCAACCAACGAAATGAAAAGTTTTTTCATAGCGATTTGTTTTGGTTAATAAAATAAGTGAATTGAAAAAGTTGATATACAGTTTGTTAAACGTGTTCATCCTCACATACACGCGTACGCCCACACGCAACGTGCGCATAATTGCCACAAATGTAGGCATATATTTCCGAACAACCAAACATTTTCACCCACAATTACAGCGCCACAACCAAAAAAACAAATCGGGGCATTGCAATCGCGCAACGCCCCGAAGCTATCTTTTGGCCCTATCATTCACTTCCTATCGTCCCCCATCTTCAACATAGATGCGAGGCACAAAGCGGCTCAAAATGCGGCCATAGTACCACGGCAAGTAGATGCCCAAAGTGACTGCAACAAGCAGAAGTTGGAGAATCACAAAGCCCCAATCACTCCAGCCACGAAGCACCATCCCGAGGCGAGGAGACTCCTCCGATTCGCCGCAACGCAGGCTCCGCACAAGATATTGACAATAACGGAGTTCCATCATTGGCGCATATAGGCCCAGAGTGAGCACACAAAGCAACGTTTGGCCCACAAGAAACATCGTTCCCCTACCAATGGAAAGATCCGTAGCAAGCCTCTGCTCACCCACGCTCAGGCGCAGCATCCAACGCGAAACAATCATACAAAAAGCCGAAGCCCAAACCAACACAACAAGCAGCAAAATGAGCATACTCACACCCACAGCCGCCTCGCTCTCCATCATCTCGGGATAGCCACCAACGGTCAGACCCATAGCCACGCTCAACACAATGACGGGCAAAAACAAACCCAAGGTAACAATGGCAAATAGGGACATCGGTTTGCCGAAAAATCCGAAGTATTTCAGTCGCCAGCTCGCCCCCTCGAGGAAAAATTTGGTCAGCTTCACAGCATACCAAGGCGAGTAGATGCCAAGTGTGACAACCGTGAGCAGCGAGCCAACAAGGGTGAGCTTCACATACTCCCCAAAGTCGTAGGTGGTCTCCACCCTCTCGCCATCCATACCTGCAGCCTCCATACTCTTCCTACAGAGCGGAAAAAGCAACAAAGACGCAGCCACACAGCAGCCCCAGGCAAGGGCCACAAAGGCCAACATCCTCAAGCCCCACGCACCGTCGACAACAGTCGCCGCAGCATCCGCATCAACCACAAGCAACGAATAGAGCAGAGAGGCAACCACCCACAAGATAACAAGACCCCAAATGGGCCACATAACATCTCGTCCAGAGAGTTTATAGTCCAAAAATTTTCTCATAACGCCTATTGATTAACGTGTTATAAATAGGATATTTAGAATTGTTCCCAGAGTGCATCGAGGTCTCTCCTCTCCTTCTTGGTCGGACGTCCCGTGCCCCTATCACGCACCACAAAGATGGTCTCCTTGGGAGGGTTGAGTTTGTCCATCTCCTCGGGCGGAGTGAGGTCGGTGCAATAGGTGGGAACATCCTTGGCGGGCAGTCGGCGCTCGACAATCCCCTCCACCCTATAAGTAAATCGCATTACGGGCACCTTCTTCACCGTCAGCACGTCGCCCTCCTTCACCTCCTTGGAGGGTTTGGCCTCTGTGCCATTGACAGTTACCTTGCCCGTGCGGCAAGCCTCGGCGGCATCGCTGCGGGTCTTGAATATCCTCACCGCCCACAGCCATTTATCTATTCGTGTTTGCATATACTCCGATTTTTCTCCAAAATTACAAAAAATAATAGTAACTTCGCAAGCAAATTGAAACTAATTCGACAACTCACTATGGATATAGAACAGAAAATCGCAGGATTCACACCCGAAGGTGACCCCGTTGTGGTCTACACTATGCGCAACTCAAAGGGCTACGAAGTGGAACTTTGCAATATGGGCGCTGCAATAGTCTCCATCCACGTCCCCGACCGAGAAGGTAACGTGGGCGACGTGGCTCTCGGCTACGAAAACCGTATGGACTACGTCACCGAAGGCCCCTGTATGGGTAAAGTCCCCGGACGCTACGCCAACCGCATAGCCAAAGGACGCTTCACCCTCGACGACAAAGAGTATCGACTCACCGTCAACAAAGAGCCCAATCACATCCACGGTGGCCCCACAGGTTTCCACAAAAGCATCTGGGAGGGCCGAGTGGAAGAGAATAGAGTGGTATTCGCCATCGACTCTCCCGACGGCCAGGAGGGATACCCCTCCGACCTCTACGTCGAAGCCGTCTATGATTGGGACGACGACAACCGTCTCGAGCTCACCCTGCTTGCACAAACCAATGGCGCCACCATCATCAACCTCACCAACCACGCCTACTTCAACCTCGCAGGCGCAGGCAACGGCGACATCAAAGGCCACACCCTCCGCATCAACGCCTCACACTTCCTCCCCACCGACCGCACCCTCATCCCCACAGGTGAGCTGAGAAGCGTGGAGGGAACCCCAATGGATTTCCGCACCGCAAAAGCCATTGGCCGAGATATTGACGCCGACTATGAGCCCCTCATCTACGGAAGCGGCTACGACAACTGCTGGCCCATAGATGGTTGGGAGAAGGGCGTCATCCGCGAAGCCGCACTGCTCACCGATCCCACATCGGGTCGCACGATGAGAGTCTTGACCGATCAACCCTCCGTGCAGGTCTACACAGCCAACCACTTGGGAGGTTGTCCTCTCGGCAAGGGAGGCAAGGTCTACGACGACTACGCCGGTGTGGCCATAGAGTGTCAGGGCTATCCCGACGCACCCAACAAGCCCCACTTCCCCTCACAGGTACTCCGCAAGGGTGAGCGCTACGAGCGTCACATCATCTTCGAGTTTGGCATCGAGGAGTAGTCGGGAGTAACATCCTCGAGCGAGGGCAAATTGTTAATAACTCTTGGGAGCGAAACTTGGAAAGTCGCGCCAGAAGGGTTACTTTTGCCACTCATTACAGCAAGCAGAAAGTAAGTAGAACACAACAAAAATAACCCAAAAAAATGTTTCTTGAGGCAAGTAAACCCGGTTGGATAGAGGTCATCTGCGGCTCGATGTTCTCCGGCAAAACCGAAGAGCTCATACGCCGTATGCGCCGCGCACTCTTTGCAAATCAGCGAGTTGAGATTTTCAAACCACAAATCGACATCCGCTACTCCGTCGACGAAGTTGTTTCCCACAACTCCAACGCCATCCCCTCCACTCCCGTGGAGTCGTCGTCGCAGATTCTGCTGATGACAGCCGACGTGGATGTCGTGGGTATCGACGAAGCACAGTTCTTCGACGAGGGTATCGTGGATGTGTGTATGCAACTGGCCAACCGCGGTGTGAGGGTGATTGTAGCAGGTCTCGATATGGACTATCTCGGCAACCCCTTCGGCCCTATGCCTCAGCTTATGGCCCACGCAGAGTTGGTCGACAAGGTCCACGCAATCTGCGTGCGATGCGGCAATATTGCCCACCACTCCCACCGACTCACCAAGAACGACAAACTCGTGGTGCTCGGCGAGAAAGACACCTATGAGCCCATCTGCCGCCACTGCTTCAATCAGCTCCGCGCAGAGGAGAGTAACGCCGAGGAATAGTCCGAGGGGCGGCAATTAGAGAATAGGAGGGATAGCTTGGAACGGGCTATCCCTTTTTTGCGCGTATGAGGTGGCCGTTGGTACGCTCCACAAGGTGGGTGATGTAGACCGTGAAGAGAGGGAAGAGAATCATTCCCAAACCTGGGAGCACAACCGTAAGAATCTTTCCCATAGGGGTCACCGCAAAGAGCGGAGCACCCACGGTGGTCACATTGAGTCCGGCCCACCAAAGTGCCACTCCGAAATCGGTCACCTCGCGGTTCACAACCTCCTCGAAGGCGAAAAATATGAGAGCCGAGAGGTAGGTGGCAAGAATCACGAGAGCAACGTAGCTCCAAGTGATGGCGCTCACCCTCGTGGGGGTGAGATAGCGCACAAGCTGGTAGACCCCCACCACACCGCGCACCATCGGGAGGCACTTGAGGAATATGTACCACCCTCGGGGCAACTCCATCCCACCCCATTGGCATAGGTTGAGAAACGGGAGCGACACGATCAGCAGAATCACATTGCGCCAAAAGAAGCGTCGCGGCGTGGGAGAGACCATCATCTGCACGATGAAGTCGATGATAAAGACCATACAGACAATGAATTGCAGTTCCTCCACACCGGGCGAGAGAACATAGCTTCTGCGGAGCGTGATATCGAGGGTGAGGGAGACCAGCAGGAGCAGACTGGCCAAGATTGCACCCACATCGAAGAGTCGTGCGAGTGTGCGCGTAGAGTCGTTTTTCATAGCAAAAAGTATTTTTCGACTCTCTATGCAAAAAAAATACCTCAGAAAATTTGCAGAGAAAAAATAATCACTTATCTTTGCATCGCTTTTCAGCAAAGCGGCGAGATAGCTCAGCTGGTTAGAGCGCATGATTCATAATCATGAGGTCCCCAGTTCAATCCTGGGTCTCGCTACCAGAAGGTGGTAATCCGAAAGGGTTACCACTTTTTTTTATTTCCATCCACACTCCAACAGCGAGGGTCGAAGCATTCGAAAAATAGTCCTGTTCTCTATTTATCGCCCTCGGTAAGAGTGTTATTGTTATTAGTCTGGGTGGGAGAATCCGACTGCTTATTGGCAAGCGAAATAATGGCACTCACGAGCATCACCACCATCACCGCAATGGCAACCACAACCACGACTGCTCCAATCAGCGCAGAAAGGCCCACAGCCACAACATAGAGTAGCGAACGGAAGATGGCCACCTTGGCACTGCAAGCCACAACTATCGACTCCACAACAGCCGCAAGGGCCAACACACCCGCAGCAACATACAAGCCAACACCCAAGCCACGCTCCACAACCACCAGCACAGCACCCGCCACCACGGCAAGCAGTATGGCTATGAAACCGATGGGGGCATTGCGTTTGAGCTCTTCGCCCCAGAGTCTATTGTCAATACCTCGCAGCCAAGCCACAAATTGGGAAATCTTATTCTTCATAGTCGTAGTGTTTTTGTCGTCATACTCACCACAAAGGTAGCAAAAACATATCTAACCGGTTGCTTGGCGCAGAGATTTTTTCACCCACCATCCCCTTTTGGCGCGCAATTTGCACCCCACAGCAAGAGTAAACCAAAAAGAACTATGAGCAGAACACAAACACATCAGCGAATCAGAATCCGCCGACTCAAGAGAGTCCTGGTCCTTATCTCCGCCCTTATGGTGGCAACAACTCTCCTATTGACCTCCTGCAACAACCGCCGCTGGAACGACAAGCAGCGCAAAGCCACCCGCGAGATGATTGAACAATGGCGACAGCTTGCCTACCTCAATGCACTCACCGAAGAAGAATTTGCACTCTTCGCAGGTCGCGTGACAGATGTTCTCGAGGAGGAGTACCCCTCCTATGTAGAGTTCGTGGAGATGCCTATGGTGGGCGACAGCGTGGAGATGGTCATCGTGGCAACCATTGTCACCGACATCAAAGCCTCCCCCACTCGACTCGGCCACATCTTCCCCTACGAGGAGTTGGTGGCCAACAACATCCTCCCCGAAGGGTTGGACCAAGCCACCGTGGCCCCATTCTATGTGTGTCTGGCGGAGAAGGTCAACACACTCTACGGCACAATGCTCGAGTTTGTCCAAGATATCATCTACTCGCGTCTGGACGATATGATTGTGGCAAGAATGATAAGCCAATGCGCCCAACCCTATTGGGATGTGGAGATGGAGGTGATAGACATTCGATAGCACCTCCCACATCCGACAACACCGCAGGGCCCTCCCACCTGCAAGAGAAGGCAGTTGCACACCTCCCAATGGGTTGCACTGCCTTCACACATATCTTCTCCATAAACAATTATCCAAAAACAACGAGGAAAAACGCATCTGGGTGCAAAAATAATGGGCAGTGACAGAAGTTGTCAAAAACGGCGTGTAACTTTGTGACAACAAACCAACAGAACCACTCCGAGGGAGAGTTCACAAACCACCTAAATACCACCCACAACTATGAGTCACAGAGACAGGCACAGTCACAGCGGTTCACATTCGTATATGAATGACGACCATCTCAGCGATGCAATCGACCCAATGGTCCGCATCGACCCCTACTTGAGAGTAGACCCCATAGCACGAGTCGACCCCATCTTCCGACTCGAATCGCGCTTTCTCTTTCGCGACGAGCTACTCGACAGCTTCGCCGAACGCCACGGCCACAGCCACTTCGATTGGGACGATGAGGATTGACGCCACAACACAGATAAGGCCAACCGTAATTGGTTGGCCTTATCTGTCTACTTATAGGCGGTGCAACGGCCACCTTCGAGGCACTCAATATGCCCTTCCAGATGATGAATATGCCCGTAGTTACCTCGCAGTATTGGAATATCGTCTATGGTCGCACGGCGGGTGAGGCCGCAATGGACAGCGAAGGTTTGCAGACGATGCGCACCCTTGCTCGCAATATGGCTTGGCTGCTCAAATGCACCAGCGCCCCCCCTGCACCCGGCCGCCCCAACGACGAAGAGTGGGATAATATGAACTTCATCAGATGAGTTTCTACCCCTAAAACAGTCAACCTAACAATTTAGTAGGTAGGTATTAGCCTCTTTTTTACGTCGCATAGGGTTACAAACTCACGAAAAACAACCTATATTTGCGGTGCAATTTTACCCCCGACAAGGCGAAAACCACAAGTACACGTTAGCTGCTACAGGCAGACATACGGCACTCCATCATCAACTCTAACACCACCTAACCTATTGGCCATAAACATAGTTGGCCTCCAATATCGGAGGTGCGACAGGTTAATGTGTAATTCAAGAAAAGAGTAAACTATGTGTGGAATAGTTGGATATATTGGCACCAAGAGTGCTGTTCCCATCCTGGTGGGTGGTCTTAAACGTTTGGAATACAGAGGCTACGATAGCGCAGGCTTGGCATTGGTACAAGGCAACGGCAAGATGATTGTCCACAAATGCAAAGGGCGTGTGGCCGACTTGGAAAAACTCCTCGAAGGTAAGGATTCCTCTGCAACAATCGGCATAGCACACACCCGATGGGCTACACACGGAGAGCCCAACGATTGCAATGCCCATCCTCACATTTCACAATCGGGGAGAATAGCATTGGTACACAACGGCATAATAGAAAACTACCGCATACTCAAAGAGGCTCTCAAGGCACAAGGTTATTCCTTCAACAGCACCACAGACAGCGAGGTCCTTGTCAACCTGATAGAGCACATCCAAAAGTCAAACAACTGCACCCTGCTTGAAGCAGTACAGCAGGCCACAAAGCAGGTCATAGGAGCATACGCAGTGGTTATTATCGACCGAGAAAATCCCAATCAACTCATTGCCATTCGGCAAAGCAGCCCCCTGGTCATTGGCATCGGTAACGACGACTATTTCATCTCCTCCGATGCCGCATCAGTCATTGAGTACACACACGACTTCATCTATCTCAACGACGGGGAGATTGCCATCGTCGGTCGCAACGAGCCCGTGAGAATCACAACAGCCGACAACAACTCTTGCCGAGTAGATGTAAGCAAACTGCAACTCTCAATCTCGCAGTTGGAAAAGGGAGGCCATGCCCATTTTATGCTCAAAGAGATCTTCGAGCAGCCCAACACTCTCCACGACTGCATCAGGGGACGAATAGACAAAGCCACCTATACACCTGTGCTATCGGGGGTACGAGATAATCGAAAACATTTTCTCGACGCACGCCGACTAATCATTGTCGCCTGCGGAACATCGTGGCACGCAGCACTGATAGGAAAGCACTTCATAGAGTCGTTTTGTCGCATTCCGGTAGAGGTTGACTACGCATCCGAGTTTAGGTATAGAAATCCTATCATAGAGGCCAATGACATCGTCATAGCCATATCACAATCGGGTGAAACGGCCGACACATTGGCAGCAGTCGAGTTGGCCCATAGGTGTGGTGCGTTCGTCTACGGAATATGCAACGCAGTAGGCTCCTCAATCGCTCGTGCCACCGACTCGGGAACCTACATCCACGTCGGACCAGAGATAGGCGTGGCCTCTACTAAGGCATTCACCGGTCAGGTGACCGTATTGTTGTTGCTGGCACTAACCATCGGTCGTGAGAGGGGGATAGTGCCCGAAGATAGGTGCAAACAAATAGCCAAAGATCTCTTGGGGTTGCCACAAGTATTAGACTCTGCATTGAAGCAGGTTACACCGGAGGCGAAGTCGCTCGCAAAAATATTTACCTACGCTCACAACTTCATCTATATGGGGCGAGGAGTGAACTACCCAACGGCATTGGAAGGCGCTCTGAAACTGAAAGAGATATCATATATCCACGCCGAAGGCTACCCAGCCGCCGAAATGAAGCACGGGCCTATAGCGCTGATTGATGCAGAGATGCCCTGTGTAGTCATAGCCACCCCCGACTCCACCTACGATAAGACGGTGAGCAATATGGAGGAGATAAAGTCCCGAGGCGGAAAGATTGTGGCTGTAGTGGCCGAGGGGGACAACCTTGCCGCCGAGATTGCCGACTATGTAATAGTGGTTCCGCGCGTAGACGAGTGCCTTATGCCGATAGTTGCCTCCATCCCGCTACAACTCCTGGCCTACTACATTGCCGTAAATAAGGGCCGCGATGTAGACAAACCCCGCAACTTGGCCAAGTCAGTAACCGTCGAATAGTTCATCGGCAAACCGGCTGCTGCAACCACTCTTTATGGGCGGTGCAACGCCCTCGGGGCGGGCAATCACTTATTGTGGCCGGGGCCGGCAGGGAACCACCCCTTATCGACACGCCTCTTCTGGTGGATCACCTCCAAGATGCTCCAGAACGACGAGAATGCCGTCACACCCAAGATTGTGGAGGCCACAAGATTCTCAACCGCAAGCGAAAGGGCACAAAACACAATGCCCGCCAAAAGAAACATCCACCAACACCTTGTGCCCAGGTAGTACTCTGCCTTGACGACAATGGGGTGGAAAATGCCGATTATCAAAAAAGTTGCCAGACCTACAATTATTCCTGTGAAATTCATAAGGTAATTACATATATAATCCTACGGCAAAGGTAGCGAAAAAAAAGTGGAATCACACCACGCGTGCGAAACGACACTCGTGGGTGTTGTGGTGGGCTCTACAGGGCGAGCCTATCAATCTCCCTCTGGAGGCTACTGAGGAATCGGCCCGCGTGGGCACCATCCATCTGGGTGTGGTGGAATTGGAAGCAAATATTGAGGCTGTATCGCCACAAGTGACGTGAGTAGCGACCCCAAATAATAAAGGGATTGTTGAAAATGCCGCTATACATTCCACCGCCAAATTCCAGCTCGGTGTCAATAATAGCCGATGTGCCGATGACCATACACTCCTCCGACAAGTCGCGGTCGATGCAACTCGCTGCAACCTCCGCGGTGTGGGTCATATAGTCGCGACAATAGCGCTCGAAATCGCCATCAAACTCAATATCGCACGAGCTCACCTCACCCGTGTGATTCATCACTTGGGTGTTGATGGCAATCTTGTCGAACTGCATCAATTTATCACCCACGGGCAACAAATAGAACTCCCGTTGAGTGAGTGCGGCCTTGCCAATGCAATAACAGAGCAACATATTGAATTTCAGATGTTTCCGTTTGCTTATCCTAACAAGACGGCTAACGTCCACTTTCTTGACGAAAGTGAGCATTGGATTGGGCGCATTTTTCCAGATCTCAAACTGCCTGCCGCGCGATGTTTCCTGGGGATTCACTTCTCTCATAGCTGTAACTATTGGCTTCATTACCTTATTATATTTGAAAATGGCCGCAAAGGTAATTAATTCTTTGCAAAGTCCGCTAAAGGCGGGGTAGTATTTGTATGAAAGGTTACGATATTTGAGTCTGAGAATGGAGAGGGATTTTTGTGCGGTTTGGGGAGTTATGATAGAGAAATCACACCGCCTCGACCGTGCGTGTGCGAAACGACTCGCGGGCCTTGCGGATATAGAGTTTTACGACATCTTCGGGCAGGTTTGACGAGCGGACAAAGGCTCTTGTTTGGTCGGGGAACTTCGCCAACGCAGTCGCCCACCTCCTCGCAGAACTCACTGCCTACACACTCTAACTCACTATTGGCAATCGGTGGAGAGTTCAACCGATTGTCTTTTTTTAGTATTTTACGAACACGTTAAGTCTTTTTCGAACTTTGAGCGTTATATGTCCAGAAGCGCGTTTCCATCAAACGAAAACAAATTATGAAACTAACAACCGAAAACAAACAACTTACCCGCCTCGCTGAGCTTATGCAGTCCGAGCGCGACCATCTGTTTAGATACGCCTGCTATCGGTTGGGTTCTGCCGTCGAAGCTGACGACGTGGTGCAAGACCTCTACCTACGACTCTCTAAACAAGGCGCACGACTTGCCGAGATTGAAGACCTAAAAGGCTACGTTTATCGTTCATTGACAAATAGTTGCACCTCAGCTTTGCGCTCTCGACGACAATTTGCGACCACCGAAACGCTCGATACTTTGAGTAGCGACGATCTCACTCCGAAAGATTTCGAACAAGAATTCCGACTGATTGAGCGACTGATG
>JAFPBB010000036.1 GCA_017390585.1 Tidjanibacter sp.
GTGGCACTCCTGATGGCGAGGGTAGCACCCGCACAGGAGCAGACCAAGATGAGCGCACAGGAGTATATCGCCCGCTTCGCACCATTGGCTGTGGAGCAGCAGACTCTCTATGGCATCCCTGCAAGTATCACTCTGGCGCAGGGCCTTCTCGAGTCGGCCAATGGCAACAGCCGTCTGGCTCGCCAGGCCAACAACCACTTCGGCATCAAGTGTGGCTCCTCGTGGAATGGAGCCTCCATCCGTCACGACGACGATGCTCTGCAGGAGTGCTTCCGTGCCTACGACTCCGTTGAGGAGAGCTACATCGACCATTCGCTGATTCTCTCCGAGCGCAAATGGTATCGCCCCCTCTTCGACCTCGACCCCAAGGACTATGTTGCTTGGGCACACGGACTCAAGAAGGCAGGCTATGCCACCAACCCTCGCTATGCGGAACTCCTCATAGGCATCATTGAGCGCTATGAACTCCATCGCTACGACAACGCTCTGCTGGCCGACTATGTGGCAGCACCCGCACCACAACCCGAAGAGGAGGCTGCGGAGATGGCAGAGAAGGGAGTGACGATTGTTGAGGAGGTTGTGGCAGGTCCTGTGAGGGTGGATATCGACACCTATACGGTGGCTGTTGCAGAGGTGGGAGGCTATGGCATCTTCTCCGAGGGAGGTCGTCGCTATGTGGTTGCCACCTCGGGAGATAATCTCGCCCGCGTGGCTTCGGCTGTGGGGCTCTCCGCGCGCAGACTCCGCGCCATCAACGGACTCTCCAAAGAGCACACCATCATCTCGGGTGAGCGCATCTACCTCGAGTAGCACACTCCCCAATCGACAAGTGGGGAGCAAATCCAAAGCACATTTTTAATTTTCCAGAATAACATTTTCAACCAAACAGAGACGCATCACTATGGAATCACAATCTGAGTTACGCGCACAGATAAAAGAGCTACTGATTACAAAATCGGGCCTCAAACAGCAGATTTTCGACAACACCAACGCCCTTTTCAATGAACTCAAGGAGGCGCTCCACGAGTTTTCCACCGAGATCGACGAGGAACTCGACGAGCGACTCGATAAGCGCATCCGCATTGAGTATAACGACAGGGGTAAATTTGAGGCTCAAGTACAGATTGCAGGCGACATCCTCGTCTTTGTGATGCATACGAATGTCTTCAATTTCGAGCGCAACCACCCCATTTGGCACAATCCCTATGTGCAGGCCGAGCGCAAGAATAGCTATTGCGGCGTCATTAACATCTACAACTTCCTGGCCGACACCATCAAGAGTAAGCGCGAGGAGGATGAGGGATATCTCATCGGCCGCATTTTTGTCAACCGTGAGGGCAAATTCTTTGTGGAGGGTAAGCGTCAGGACCGCTGGCGTGTGGAGGAGTTCGGTAAGGAGAGTGTTTCGAGGGGTGCAATCCTCGAGATTCTCGAGAGGGCAATGCTCTATGCGCTCAGCTTCGACCTGCTGGTTCCCGCCTACGACACCGTCAAGCAGGTCTCGGCAGAGCAGTTCCTCTCCCGACAAGAGGGCACGAAACTCCGCACAGGAAAACGCCTCGGCTACGAATTCCGTTCGGACGACGTTTAGAGAGATACGGAGAGACGACACCACCCGAAAGGTTGGTGTCGTTTTTTTTGTGTTCTATTTCCCTCCCATTTGTCGCCCATATTTGCCGTTCGTCGCCGATTTCTGCCCAAAAGGGGAGTAAATGGTAATACTTGCAAGAATTTTAATACATTTGTATATTAGCGAAAAGGCAAACGTAATCTAATTAACTTACACATAAACCAAAAACAAACAGATGAAAAAGAGTATCTACACTTCGCCTACCTTGGATCTCATCGATATGGAGATCGAGCAGGGTATTGCCGTTAGCCTCAATGGCGAGAACGGCTTCAATGACATCTACCTCGAGGAGGAGGATGTTGAGTGGTAATCAATCCCAAGTTTAACAATTAGCAAAAGAGAAACAGAGATGAAAAAGATTTTCTATTTTATTGCAAGTGCTATTGTTGCCTTGGGCGCAGTAGCTTGCCAGAACGACATCGATGAGAACATTGAGAACAACCAGCAGACCGAGGGTATCTCCGTTAAAGTAACCATCGCAGAGCAGACCCGCGTAGCTCTTGGCGAGCTCGATGCAGAGAACAAGCGCAAACTCACCTTCACCGAGGGCGACCAGCTCGTTGCAACTTTGGATCGTCAAAGCGGCACCAAATACATCTTCACCTACACCAAAGTTGAGGGTGATGTTTACACCTTCACCTGCAATGACGAGGGTGTAAGCGAGTTGATTGGCACCAAACCCAACTTCTACTATTTGGGTGGTCTTGACGCAGAGACTTGTACTACTTATAATTCGGTATGCAACACTGCTGCAGAGGATATTACCGGTGTTGGTATGTACGCCGCAGGAGAGGAGTGGGATCAGCCGAACGGCAATCTTGGTGATGAGGGCCACACCGTCAACCTTCACGTACTTCCCCTGCTGAAATTCACCGCAAACGAGCCTGTGAAGTTCGAGAGCGACTTCGCTTCGCTCTTCTTCGTTGATGGTTGGAATAGTTCGTACACCACCACAAAAACTGGTGAGATTTACCTTCCCATTATGCCTTCCACTGGTATTGAGTGCGAAGTAACCGTAACCACCGAGAGTGGCTTTAACAAGACCTTCAAGAAAGTGTTCAATGAGAATACAATCTACAACCTCGGCACCATCGCGAAAGAGACTCAGCACAAAGTTTACGTCTACAACAACAA
>JAFPBB010000005.1 GCA_017390585.1 Tidjanibacter sp.
AATATAAGGAGGTATTGCTGGTTGCCACAAAAATTACTCCCAAAGAACAAGGATTACCTTTGAATGCTGCACAAGAGTTGATTCTACCGGAACGCAGACGGATTGATAAACGCCTGCTCTGCTTGGAAAAAGAGCACGGTGGCTTGGCGTGTTCCTATGTGGGCAAATGTTACTATTGTGCCGAGGAGAGTTGTTCTCGTGTTTGTGGCTTGCCGTGCCGTCATCCCCACCTTGTCCGTCCCTCGCTCGAAGCCTATGGCTTTGATGTCGCTCTGATATCCCAAGAACTTTTTGGTATTAAACTTCGGTGGGGCAAAGATGGGCTACTCCCGGAATACCTTGTGATTGTTTGTGCCCTTTTCTATAATGCACCTGAAAAATAGAAGACGTCTTTCAGTGTGACAAAAATAAAATTATTTTATTGGCTGTCAATAGGTTATGCGGGTGTAAATTTGGGTGTTTTTGGTGCATTTTTGTCAGTTTGCAAGGGCCCCCGCGGCGAGCGGAAGGGGATGGGCGTTAAGCTCGGCGGCACAGACGCCGAGTAGCCAATCCCAAAGGGCACAAAAGTTGCACGAGGCTTGGGTGTAGACACATCAACACCAATCCCTCTCGCACAATGGCAACACAAATGGCTCGCACCCACGCGACACCCCTGCCCTACTTGGCTCTCGTGGGGTGCAATCTGCTCTGGGCGGCAGACTATCCGCTCTACCACATCCTTCTGCCCGACTATCTATCTCCCGTGGTGCTCCTCTCGGCAGCACTGCTCTCAACCGCATTGTTTGCTCTCATCCCTGCTATCAGAGGCGGGGTGGAACGAGTGGAGCGCAAGGATATTCCCACACTCATTGTTGCGGCACTTCTGCTCGGGGTCATCCACAAGGGGAGCCTTATGATGGGGCTCTCACTCACATCTCCCGTGGATGGTTCCATCATCAACACCATAGGGCCGCTGGTGGTGCTCCTTCTCTCCGTCATCATCGGCCAAGACAGATTTTCGCCCACCAAGCTCGTGGGACTCTTTGTGGGGCTCTCGGGAGCTGTGGCTCTGATACTTATGGGTGCCGACTCCTCCAAGGTCGTCTCGAGCATCGAGGGGGACCTGTTTGTCGTGTCGGCGGTTGTGTCCACAGCTCTCTACACGGTGTTTCTCAAGCGACTGCTCGCCAAATACAATGTTGCGACGGTGCTGTTGTGGGTCTATGTTATTGCTGCGCTCATTCTCCTGCCCTTTGGTCTGCACGGGGCTCTTCACACCGATTTTGGTGCGTGGAGCCACCGCGCCGTGGTCTCCTTTGTGATAATTATGTGCCTGCTGACCTACCTCCCCAACTTCCTCTACAACTTTGCCTTGCGGCACATCGAGCCCTTTCGCACCAGCATCTTCAGCTATCTGCAGCCCGTGGCCGCCATCGCCCTCTCTGTGGCAATGCGTCTCGACACCATCAACCTCAAGACACTGCTGTGTGCCCTGCTGGTCTTTGTCGGCATAGGCATTGTGCTGTGGTCCTACGGCCCCAAAAAACAGCGCCACCAACCCCCTGTGTAGGCACAACGCCCAAGAGCCATCGGCTACGGCGAGAAAAAATGGGCATACATATGGCGAATATGAGGAAATTTTACGTAATTTTGCTTGGAGAAATTTGTGACTATAGTAGTGTAGCACATTGATTTATTAACCAAAATAGAACCACACAACACAATGAAAACTGATATTGAGATTGCTCGTGAGACGAAACTCAAGAATATCCGAGAGATTGCCACGCAGGCAGGATTCCCCGAGGATGAGATTTTCAACTATGGCAAATACATCGCCAAAGTTCCCTACCGCCTGATAGACGAGAAGAAGGTGGCCCAAAACCATCTGATCCTCGTGACTGCTATCACCGCAACCAAGGCAGGTGTGGGCAAGACCACCGTGAGCATCGGTCTGGGTATGGGCCTGAACCACATCGGTAAGAAGGCTATCATCGCCCTGCGCGAGCCCTCGCTCGGTCCCTGCTTCGGTATGAAGGGTGGCGCCACGGGTGGCGGCTACGCACAGGTGTTGCCTTCGGAGGATATCAACCTCCACTTCACCGGCGACTTCCACGCCATCACCTCCGCCAACAACCTCATCGCCGCCCTGCTCGACAACTACCTCTACCACAACCGCTCCAAGCAGGTGGGACTCAAGAGGGTTATGTGGCGTCGTGTGCTCGATATGAACGATCGCTCGCTGCGTAATATCGTCTCCGGATTGGGCGGCTCCACCAACGGCATACCCACCGAGACGGGATTCGACATCACCCCCGCATCGGAGATTATGGCCATCCTGTGTCTCGCACGCAACGTGGAGGACCTCTATGTTCGCATTGGCCGCATCGTCCTCGGCGTGCGCTACGACGACACCCCCCTCACCGTCAACGACCTCGGTGTCACTGGAGCTGTTGTCGCCCTGCTGAAGGACGCCATCAATCCCAACCTTGTGCAGACCACCGAGCACAACCCCGTGATCATCCACGGCGGTCCCTTTGCCAACATCGCACACGGATGCAACTCCGTGATTGCCACCAAGATGGCTATGACCCACGCCGAATATACCGTCACCGAGGCAGGCTTCGGCGCCGACCTGGGAGCAGAAAAATTCCTCGACATCAAGTGTCGTCAGGCCGACCTCAAACCCGACCTCACCGTTCTCGTGGCCTCCACGCTGGCCCTGAAGATGCACGGCGGCGTGCCCGAAACGGAGATCAAGTTGCCCAATGCCGAGGGATTGCAGCAGGGTTTTGCCAACCTCGACCGCCACGTTGCCAACCTCCGCAAGTTTGGCCAGACCGTGCTCGTATGCTTCAACCGCTTCGCAAGCGACACCGACGACGAGATCGAGATGGTCATCCGCCACTGCGAGGAGTTGGGCGTGCGCTGCGTAATCAACAACGCCTATGCCGAGGGTGGCGCAGGTGCTGCCGACCTCGCGCGTGCAGCTGTGGAGCTCATCGAAAGCCAGCCCTCCGAGCCCATCAAGTATGCCTACGAGCTGGAGGACAGCATCAAGGATAAGATTACCAAGGTGGCAAAGAACATCTACGGCGCAGGCTCCGTGGTCTTCGGCCCCAAGGCCAAGAAGCAGATCGAGCTCCTGGAGAAGTGGAATATGGGCAATCTGCCCGTGTGCATCGCCAAGACGCAGTTCTCCTTCAGCGCCGACGCCAAACGCTACGGCTCCGTCGAGGGCTTCGAGATCAATATCAAGGATATTGAACTCAATGCGGGTAGTGGATTCATTGTGGCTCTCGCGGGCGACATTATGCGTATGCCGGGCCTCAGCAAAACCCCACAAGCAGGCAACATCCACCTCGCCGAGGATGGCACCGTGGAGGGTATCGTATAAACATACCGCACTCGCTTCGGATACGTCCACCATTCCCCACGCAGCAATCGGGCCTGGGGAGATAACAAATAACCCTCTGCCCCATTGGGCAGAGGGTTATTTGTTTGTGCCGAGAGACAGAATTACTCCACATCCTCGCATCCTCACCAGATGGACGACCATCGACGCAGGAGCCGACAAAGAGAAATCATCCAACAACACTTCCCCGAGCTCTACGCAAAAGCACAGAGAGGTGAGGTGGAGCTGCACGAACTCAAAACACGCCAACCAAAAGACGGCTCAATAAAGTACCAAATCAGCTACAAAGAGCTCACCGAAGACCAAGAGTGGGAGGATTTCTTAGTGTGGCAAATTATCTATGGTAGCCAATATTGACGATGAGCAAATAATCAACCGTAGAGTGCCACCCTTTCGGGGGTGGCATTTTTCATATTAGCACCAAACCCCTGCGGAGTTTGCCTGCACATACCTTAATAATATAAGTCCCATCTCACAGAACCGACGCTCGAAGCGAGAGCAGAGGCTGCTCGCAGACTATGCCTCGCAAGGAGGAGGA
>JAFPBB010000037.1 GCA_017390585.1 Tidjanibacter sp.
AGAGGTGGGTGGCATTTGCTACGCAACGAATATAGCCGTCGGTAAAGTTTTCCGAAGGGGGTGCGTAGCGGTTGATAATCTCGCGTAAGGTGCGACACTTATGCTTTGTGGCGTAGGTGTGCAGCAGCACAAACATCGCTCGGTAGCCCCACTTCACGCTCTCGAACTGGCGAAATGCCGAGTCGCTACTCTTGGCCTTCTCGCCCTTGTACTTGAACGAGCCCAATCGAATGTTACCAGGATTGTTATTTCGCAGACCTCTACTTATCTTTGTCATACTCACCAATCTCCTCCTCTACTTTTCGTTTCACATAGTTGCGCAACCACGCAAAAAGTTTTGCATCGCTCAGCACCGAGGCGTTCTCCAGGAACGACCACATCTCCACGCCACATATTGCCCCCGTAATGATGCGTGTGAGATTGAGTGTCACGAAGTCGAGGATGCAACTCTCGATAAGCCAGCCCATACCTATCGTCACCATCACAAACCCCGCTTTGCGAATGGTGCGCCACGCCTCGTGCGAGGAGAAAAACCACCTCTCGTGCCTCTGTTTTGCTTCGCAACGGGAGGCTATGACTCCCGTCACAAAGTCTATTGCGATAAATGTCAATGCACACAGTATCAGCGGCTTTACTGGTGCAAAGAGTGCTGCAAGCCCCAAGATTGCAGCGTTAGAGAGTCTGTATGCAGCCTCCATTGATCGCGCAGTGTTGCATTATATCTCGGCTTGCATCATAGCTTGCAAACTCCGATTGGTGGTTTCGCAAATGGTTGGATAGTCGTTTCAGCATCTCTCGGCGGCGTAGTCGCAACGATTTGTGCAGCGTCTGTATGGCGGTCTTTGTCGAGGAGTCGCTACGCGCCGAGGAGGAGATATGTAGACCAGTTTGACCTGTACGTACATTTAGCGCGGGTTGAATCATTGTTCTGACTGCCATTGCGAGAGCAGGCGCGACAAAGTCGTCAAGAAGCGATTTGTGAGAGCCACCAAGCATCTCCTCGTATAGCTCTGCTCCCACAATCGGGATAATGTAGCGAGAAGCTGCTGTAGCGATGTCCGAATCGAGGACAACTTCAGGCGAAAGGTACTCGCCATCTGCAAAAGCCAATGAAATAACTTGTTCATTTGTAATAAGGTTTTTCATAATTAAGGTTGTTTAACCGATAGATTTGAGATTGTACTTGCTGATTTCGGAGAGGTACAACTGCTGACGCTCGTCATTCTCATCATATTCCAAGCCATCCGCCTTGCGTGCCTCCCAAACCTTCATATAGATTGGTTTCGAGCGTGTAGGAGGGCGATTTATCACCTCGAGCGAGGAGCAATCTATCTGCATAATGTGTGAAATGGCGTGCAGGATAGGCTCCAGAATCTCGCTCTGCTCGCTCAGAATTACGGTGTTGAGAGCTACCTCATATTCGTGCAGGATGCGCTCGGCGCTGAAGCCCGTCGAGTAGTCCAAACCACTCAATGAGCGAAACCACGAGTGTGCCACCACGATGTCGCTGGTCGCCTGATCGTGTAGCTCCTTCCAGTCGCCATCGTTCTGCGACTCGATAGGGATAAAGCGCGAGTTGTCATCCGAACTCTCGTCGCGAATGATGAACATCACTTGTCCGGGCTTGCCTGCAAAACGTTGCTCGGCAAGGCGAGCCAGCTCTGAAGCTTCGCTCTCGCTATCTACAGCGTTGTCAATCATCATCACTCCCGAGAGCTGGAATGAATTGTCCAAGCGAGCGATGTTCCAGCGGTCGGTCTTGTAGGCGATGGCCGATACATTCATTCCAGCAATGTATTGAGGCACGCCATAATGTTCGAACATTGGCTCGTAATCCTTGTAGTGGAAGATGGAGCGTAAGGTTCCGTCGCTCTGTTTCTCGAAGAGAGGGTAGAGTGGTAACGATAACGCCTCCGAGGCGCGGAAGTGTCCCCAGTCGTGGTGTAGCAGAATGTGTTGCGAGTCCTTTGCTACGCGGCAATGGGTTGCATCCTGATGGTAGAGCGAGAGGAATGAGTGCTGCTCGTCAGTCACAATCTCGAGGAAGGCATTGCCAAAGAGCGATTTGTCGAAGGCTAACTTATTCATCACCTGTCGCAGTGTTTCATCTTCGCCATTAGCTCGCTTTACGATGTTATCCAGCAATGGAACCGAACAATCGTAGTTAAAACCCTTGCCCGAGATGTAGTCCGCCTTATCGTTTATGATGCGACGATGGGCGGTCGAGCGTCTTGACAATAGGGCTAAGGCTTCGGGCATATTGTTGTCCGTTCCCCAACGCCAAAACTCGTTGCTCTCAACTCTCTTTGTCGATAGCGCATAGAGCATTTCGGCACTATTCTGCGGTGAGGCGCAAACCACACTTTTTGTCTTTGCATTTTCCATATCGTTTATTCGTTTTTAAGGTTTAGAATCTCGGGCGAAAACTCCGTATCTTGCGCTATAAGACGCAATGTTGCAGTAGGAGTGTCGCGTGGCGAGTCGCCCGAACTTGAAATGAGACTCTCGAGGCGCATAGGTTGCTCACTGCCAAAATGTGCGGAGTAACCAGCCAATAAACATCTGCCATCGTATAGTGAGATGACGGCAATAACGCCCTCAATTGAGGCTCGCTCCAGAAAGTCGAGAGAGAGCCACTCGTTGGCATTATCTCTGTTGGCTACTATCTGAAGTGTGTGCGACACCCTGTGGATTCCGCCATTGCATTCGGAGCGCTCCTCGTAAAGAGAGCCGTCGTCAAGCAGAGGTACACATATCGCATCTCCTGAGAGCTCAACCTCGCATCCCAGACTCGAGAATATGGCTTGCTCCACCGCATCGGCGGGGTAGAGAGAGACACTCTCTATCCCACCAACAGGTTTGTACGCGGAGTTCATCTTCATTAAAACTCGATAAACTCGTTGTAGATGTAACCCGAGAGAAGCGAGTAGTCGGCGATTGCCGTACCTGCAAGAAATACAACTCGCTGGCGATTCTCCATCTCATCAGGATTGTACCACATATGAATCTCCTTCTCTGGCGAGTCGCTGGTGTTAAGACCTAAGATGAGGTTGCGGCTGTCGGTCAGGAGGCAGAACGATCTGCCCTTGTTCACATTGTAGCCATTCATAGGCACCTCGATAATTGGAATGCCGTGATAGTAGAGTACTGGTCGCGACTCCAAAATGTTTGAGTTGAGGGCGTTGTAGTTGTTGCGGTCGATGAACGAGCGGTATTGGTCATAGACATCCGAAGATACATAGTAAGCCAAGTGTCCCTCAGAGGCAAGGTTGCGGAGAGAGGTCGAAGCGTTGTACCACGACTCCATAAAGATTGACTCTACATCAGTCTCTACAATATCGTCGTAGATGTTGACCTTCTCGGCAATACCATCGAAGCAAGCGGTGTGAATCTGCGAGAGGAAGCCATCAAAACTTGTCAAGTCTGAATATTCACCTTTGCTATCGCCCCACCACATAGTAGCATAGATGCTCTCGGCAATGGCGCGGCGGAAGAGCTCGGTCTCGGCAGCCTCGAGGTCTGTGCCACTCAAGTCGCCGAGATTCACCTCGGCAGAGTTGGTGAGCATCTCGAAGATGGTCGAGAAGTACACATCTGCGGCATAGGCAGACTCGGCCTTCACCTTTTTCATCGCAATCTCGGTCTCGGTGAGGTTTGCAGATACGCCTCCCTGCCAACCTGGAGTGAATGGGTTGAGGATGTTGTTACTATGGAAGAAGGCTGGAATCTTGGTCGGGAGCGGCATATTGTAGATTACGCGGACTCCAAGTTCCTCGGCCGACTTGCCGCAGAATGAAGGACGGAAAAAGAGGTTCTCAACATCGTTTACATTGTAGGTTTTTGAATTTTCGATAATCATAATTTCAAGGTTTTTTAAATGTGTTTGTAAGTTTCTGTTTTTTTGTGTGTTGTTTGTAGCATTTGCTACGGTTTTTTAAAGTCCTCGCGTCTTGAAGTTGCGCATATCGTCTGCATACGCTAATGCGTTGTGCGATACCGCCACCCCTTCGAGCGAAGGGTCTTCTTTTGGCATCGTGGAGCTTTTTCTTGCAGCAGATTGTCCCTCCTCGAGGGCTATTGCCGAGGTTGCAGGGAGCGAGTTGTCGGGCAGATGCAGAACGTTTACATCGGAGATTGGAGCCACCTCATCGTGCTGCTCCGATTCTCGTTGAGCTGGAGAGAACCAAGCCCTTACTCTGTCGAATATTCCTGATGTTTTTTTGTTCGACGACTCTACTCCGATAATCGTGTCGGCAAGCCCTGCGGCAACAACTTCCTCGGGTGAGAGCCAGCGACCACGACCGCCATTTTCGCCCATAAGGGCTAACATTTGTTCTTTGCTGTGTCCCGATCGCGCAGCATAGAGCGAGGCGATGCGGTCATCTGTCTTTTTGAGAAGCTCGATGCGCTCCTTCAAATCGGAGGCATTTCCTTCGACGGCACTGCTCGAGAGGTGTACGAGGTATAGTGCCGAGGCGGATATCTCGCGACACCCATCGCTTGCTGCTTGGGCGATTATGGTTGCCGCCGAAGCGGTGTAGCCATAACAACGGGTTGTAATCTTGGCATTTAGGGCAGTGAGAGATTCGTATATGAGCAGCGCATCGTTTACGTCGCCACCTGTCGAACGAATATTAACGACAATCTCCTTTGCATCGATGTTCTTGATGCGCGCAACCTCTTCGCGTAGTCGTTCGTATGTGGCAACGCTGTGAACACTATCGCCAAACTGCTCGCCCTCTGGAACTCCGATTACCCCCTCGATGTCGATGGTGCATACGGAGGCTTCATTTGTGATTTTGATGTTTGTTTCCATTGGTTTGTTTTTTAGGTTTTTTACTTGTTGTAGACTAAGGCTCGAATCTTTTCGTAGGAGCAATCCAATTCAAGCGACAGCTGCTTCATCGCATTGGTCTTAATCTCGCCTGCTCGTACGCGGCGATCTATCTCGGAGTTGATGTAAAGTCTCTCGATAGCTCTCTTGTTGAGAAGCCCCTGCTCCCACATTAGATTTACAGACTCTCTAACGGAATGTTGCTCGACGCGCTTTAACAGAGTGGTTAAAAGTTTTCTTTTGTGCATCATTGCTGGTCGTTAAGTTCTCGTTCAAATAGGCATCTTACGATGTTGCAACCACCGTCCCATTGCTCCACCTTTGCAAGGCGAAACAGCGAGCTCTCTCCGTTGATAGTGAAGCGGAAACGACTCCGCAATGATGGATTCGCTCCATCGGCCGTAAAGAGAGAGGCTATCTCGGCTGTTGTTAGGCGGAGATTGAGAGCGATACTCTGACTATCGCGGCGACGTAGTAGCATCGGCAGGAAGTGGTGGTGCAAACCATCCAAGCCATTGCGGTCTTCGTAGCAGAGGTTTATCTCTTCGTCAAGAAAGGCTGCGTATGGATACTTTTTCGCACGTTTGTCCGCTCCCCAACTCTCGCCAGAGGGGAGCTGTCGTAACCCTTTGTAGCAGACAATGCGTGGCGTGAATGGCGCATCCATCTCATCCAACTCTCCTCCTATATCCCCCACCTGCATTATTGAGGCCGAGGGTGCAGAGCCGACAATATTGCTGGTGTTGAGTGTTGTGGTGAAGAGCGAGTTCCCGGCGCGCTGAGTTGAGGGCTTCGAGCCGTAGAGTGGATTGCGAAAACTCCATCTACCGAGTGAGGTGTCATTCTCCGAATTGAAATGGTGTGTTGCACTGTCCGTATCAAGGTAGGCGAGTATGAAATCTTGGGGCATATCCACACCTACATCTGATATGACTATTTCGCTCAGGTGGTCGATACGACTGTTCCAATCTACGATGTTTTGGTTGGCATAAAACTCCTCCAGTGGCTCGATTGTTATCTCCTTGCGGATGTTGTCGGAGTAGAACGCCAAGTTGAACATTTCGCCAATCGCGGTCAAGAGTTCAAGCTGGCTTATGTTACGGGGAGCAACATCCTTGAACTCAAGAGATGCGTTGTAACCCGGCACAGAGGTGAAATATGGACGTAGCGAGGTTGCTGTGCCTACCGTCAATTTCATCCCAGCCTCTGCTCCTCCAAACCAGAACTTGTCCAATGCAAGGTACTCTCCTGCCGACACCTGCTGTGGCGTGATACGAAAGTCCATCACCACATCCACCTCGCCCTCCTCGTCAACATAGCTGCCATATAGAGCCCAGTCCTCCATATAGGCCATCCATTTTTCGATTGATTCGTTGTAGTAGTTGAGCTTTAACGATACAATCTTTTTTGACGGAGTGGAGATAATCTCCGAGCGAGAATCCCACTCTTTGATGATCTCAGATGTTCCATCCTCGAAGATGGCTAATAGTTTGTACTTGCGTCCTTCGGTGTGGTCGAAAACCAAGCAACGATACTCCCAGTTAGCGTTAGGTGACTGGCGATAATCCTTGTATGTGTTTGCCAGAGTCGCCTCTACACGTTCGCCATACAACCCTTCAATGGTGTCAAACCCCCTCAATCGCTCTCGTGAGAGAATTTTGTAGTCTGAGGTGTACTCGAGGTGAAGCAGAAAACCGGCTCTTACGGACATCTTCGGTGCGAAACAGATCTCGCCTCCCTTATTTCTCGTGAAGGAGTTGTTTGTGCAGAAGGTGTCACTCATAAGGTTACCTTCACTGTCCAATACATTCGGGTTTGCTGTATCCACAATCGAGCCGACGGAGTGCGTAGTAATGGCCTTCGAGGCGTAGACTCTACCCATAAAATCGGCTGTAGCCTCTCCCTTTGCTGCGCGACGAGCAAGGAAGTCGCATTTCGCTTTTGCGACAACATTATTGGTGCGAGAGTAGTCGCCACTGATGTAGAGCGAATGCCCCAATTCGCTATCGAGGAAGCGGCTTCGTAGCTCATAGCCCGATTCGGCCAACATCGCCTTGACCATATCTGCAACCGAGATGAATGGGAAGTAGTCATCTGTTAGTAGGATGCGCTCTATAGGCATATTTGACGAGCCATAGCGGAGATTATAATCTCCTCGGTAGATAGGCAGAAAGCGCACCGACTGTTCACCCTCCCACGATGAGGAGATTGTTGCAAGAGTCAAGTTGCTTGAAAATGGTATTTTCAAGTCGGACAAAGCTCCGTG
>JAFPBB010000038.1 GCA_017390585.1 Tidjanibacter sp.
CTCCCCGTAGCCTTCGAACACCACTTGCGACTGCGAACCGACTTTGTGCTCCAGAGCCGCGAGCAACTCCGAGGCTTCACGCGCCTCTATTTCGACGCCGCCGACCGGGTGGAGATACCCCTCCGCAACCCCTATGTGGACCTGCGTGGAGGAGAACTCACGGCGGGCTACAACTACACCCTCGTGATCTTCGAGCCTATCGAGGGGGCACGCTACACCCTCCGAGGTGAGGAACCCCTCGGCGGTGGGGCGGCAGGCAGCGTCAGGCGCACCCTGGTCTCCACATCCTCCCGTGTGACCACCTTCACCCACAGCCACTCCTCGCCCATCTCCTCGCTCACGCTCACAATGGAACTCGATGGCGTGGAGTACTCCCCCCAGGGCGATTGGGCCGTCTATGCAGGTGAGGTTGCCGAGAGGGGTGAGACTCTGCTGGAGGTGACCCTGAGAACGGCTCCGCGTCGCGTGGCCCCCGACAAGCCCTTCCTCTTCCAGCAGCTCTCCTTCGGTGGTGGCAGGGAGGGTATGACCCTCACGCTCCTCAAGGGCACCTCCACCCGTCCCATTCTTGTTCCCCATCCCGTTGAGGGCGACACCCTCCGCTGGAGCGATGTGGCCAACTTTGGGGGAGTCTCCGGACTCGAACTCATCCACGCTCTGCAGGAGCTCTTCGACCTTCGCATCTACACCGACCCGCAGTTGCGACGTGTCTACATTGAGCCGATGGGGAGTTTTGCCGACCCCGACGTGGTCGTCGATCTCTCCGATGCGCTCCTCTCCTCCCAGCCCATCCACATCGAGGAGTTGGGGAGTGGGTGTAGGCTCCACACGCTCTGCTACAGAGGTGGCGACGCTGCCGCCGATGAGATCTCGTTGCAGGAGGGAGAGGAGTATGGCAGCCACACCGAGAGGATGGCGAACGTCCACGCCAAGGAGCCACAGCACCTGGCACGCAACTCCCTATTTGCCCCCTCGGTGAGTCGCAGCGGAGTATTCGACACTGCACCCTCGGCACGCATCATCGCCGCACGACCTTCGGAACCCAATGCACCCCACTCGGTGGGCCTACGACGCTTTGTGCCCAAGATTGTGGCCTACCGAGGTCGCCGCACCCTGCCCGCAGGGGAGTCGTGGAGCTACCTCACCGAGGAGTGGGGCGACTATCCTCTGGCAGTGTTCTACGACGACGGAGTGGACTCCGCCGAGGAGCCGCTTTCGCTGCTCTACGGTGAGCGCGGAGGGGTGGAGGGGTTGGAGCGATTCTTCCGCACCGGCTTCGAGATGCTCAACCACTCGCGCCGAATCTCCCTCCATCTCCATCTGCGTCCCGAACAAGTGGAACAGATGGTCTCGCCCAACAGCTCCAAGCACGACTTCCGAGCCCACTACCTCATCCGCGTGGGCGACGAGAAGGTGTTGTGCCGACTGGAGGAGATTGGGGACTACAACCCCGCAAGCGGTGTGGCTCGTGCCACATTCATCACCATCGGGTAGGGTGGAATAGTGCCACGCATTGCCACTCTGCCATTCACCAACACCCTTTTTATCACAACCACTATGACCTACGACACCACAACAGGGGTGGTGACAATCACCCTCGAGGCTCTCGCCACAGCCATCGCCACCGCACTCTCGGCAACCCTCCCGCAGTTGAGGGTCTATGTCCTGGAGAGCGACATCACCCGAGCCCAAAACTCAGTCCGCACAGTTGTGGAGGAGGCTAACATCCAATAGGAACGCTATGAAAGAATCGGAACACAACACCCCGAGCCTACCGGCACCTCTGCTCGAAGAACTCCAGCGACTTCTGCCCGGAAAGATGATGAGCCACGCACTACGCACCCTGCTGGCCAACGATCTCATCTCCCACACCAATGTGCGCGCCTTTGTGGCCCGCGCCAAGGTGGGGCGCAGGTGCGACGCAGGCGAAGGGCGCATTGAGGCAATGAAAGCCGTGGCCCAAGAGATGGGTTGCTCGCTCGGCACCATCAAAAACTATCTCTACTACCATCGCAAGTAGCCACCACCACACACCCCTTCCCCCATTCCCACAACCCACAGAAAAACAACAACAATGCCCAACAACAAACAGCTCAACAATCTGCTCCGAGTGGCCTCCTTCGACATCGACGGCATACTCGGCACCCCCGAGGGCGAGCAGTTTCCGCCCGACGACCATCGTGTGGCCACCTATGAGCGTTTCGCCACCCTCCTCGACGAAATCCTCTCCCAAGGCCCCATCGACCGACTCGTTCTCAACATCCGCTCCACAGGCGGTTGTGTGGCCGACGCACTGCTCATCTACGACGCCGCACGCGCGCTCGGTGTGGAGGTCGTAACAAGGTGTTACGGCTATGTGGCCTCGGCCGCAACAATCATCGCACAAGCAGCCTCCGCAGGCTGCCGAGAGATCTCCGCCAACTCGCTCTACCTGATCCACTGCTGCGAAAGCGCCGTCGAGGGCAACACCCACTCCCTCTCGGCCACCAAAGAACTCCTCGACAAAAGCGACGAACGACTGGCAGAAATCTATGCCCTCGCCTCGGGCCGCAGGGTGGAGGATTTCCGTGCGCTGATGAATCGCAACGAGGGACGAGGCATCTGGCTCAGCCCCTCGGAGGCGGTGGAGGCAGGTCTGGCAGACCGCATCATCGCCGCCGCACCCATCACCGACGATGCAAGCGGCTCGGTGGCGCGACTCGGACTCACCCCACTCCCCTCGGGTGGCTGGCGCAGGAGGGTCTCGGTGGCGTGGAACAAGATGCTCTCCACGGCAGGTCTCGCCCATCGCTCCGCCGAGGAGGAACCCTCCACCCAACCCTCCGCAGCAGAACGTTTCTCCCTCGGCACACCCCCAACACCCCCCTCGAGGCTCCACACCGCACGCCCCACGCTCACGCGAGAGTGCGACGACCCCGCACCCACCGGTGGCCACACCCTCAC
>JAFPBB010000039.1 GCA_017390585.1 Tidjanibacter sp.
CTGTGGAGCGGAAATACTGCCACAGCACGCACATAGGCATAGCGACTCTTGCCACTGTCGTGGGTAACCCCATTACGCATATTCACACCCCAGACGCAATACTCTCCGCTGGCATACTTGAAGTTTTTCTCCGTCGACGACCAATAGTCGAAATATGTGCCGCTTTCGGGTAGGGGAGTGGCTCTCTCGATGCTCTTGAGGGTGGTGTTTACTGCGCTGTAGATGGGAGGGTTGAGGGTGAAGGTTTTGAGCTCGCTGATGGCGGGAAGATACCACCCTGCTCCCAGCGAGTGACACCACGCAATGGCGGGGAAAGCACGCTCCCAATTGTCGGTGAGTTGCGCGAGGATGACGTTGTCGCCTCCATACTCCATATTGTCGGCCCCTATGAGTCGGTTGCGCGAGTTGGTTGTTGTGGCCCACTGCCTGACAAATGGGGATTGGGTGAGGCTCACGATTTTGCCGTGAGTGCCGCTCTTGTCGACCTCGAAGACCACGCCCTCGAGGATGCCGTCGTTGTAGTAGTCACCCACACGGTAGGGTGGGGATGTGAGTGGGGTGTCGGTGGAGGCGGCTGCAGGGAGGAGTGGGAGTAGCAGGGCCGCAAGGAGTAGTATCGTGCGGAGGGATTTCATTGCTTGGTAGAGTGAATGGTTAATAGATGAGCAAAGTTAGCATTTATTTTCGAGAATATGTGGTGTTTGTGAGAAAGATTTGTGAGAATGAGAGAGGAGTGAGATAGTTTTTGGATGGGGAGTGTTGCACGAAATGCAAAAAATTTTTACTATCTTTGTGCTGTATTATCGGCTTATTGCAAAAGTAGCCTTCGTGGCGGAGCCGCGCTGCGCGAGATAGGGCACTTTTGCGGGACTTAAAACGTAAACAAAGTGGCAGGAGCAAAGATATTGTGTGTTTGTCAGGAGATGTTTCCCTATCTTCCTGAGGGCCCCATTGCGACCACGTGTCGCACGCTTTCGCAGGCTATGCAGGAGCGTGGCTTCGAGATTCGTACTTTTATGCCCCGCTTCGGATGCATCAACGAGCGACGCAATCAACTTCACGAGGTTATCCGCCTGTCGGGTATGAACCTCATTATCAACGATAACGACCATCAACTCATCATTAAGGTGGCCTCCATCCCTGCTGCCCGTGTGCAGGTCTACTTCATCGATAATGACGAGTTTTTTGCACCCCGCAAGGCAACATTCCGCGATGCCGAGGGTGTGGAATTTGCCGACAATGACCAGAGGGCCATCTTCTTTGCTCGCGGCGTGTTGGAGACCGTCAAGAAGTTGCGTTGGAAACCCGATGTGGTCCACTGCCACAGTTGGTTCTCGGCTGCGGTGCCTCTCTATCTGAGGAATTGCTACACCGACGAGCCCCTCTTCTCCTCGTCGAAGGTTGTTTTCAGCATCTACGACGACAGCTTCGAGGGCTTTTGGGGCAGCGCTTTCCGCGAGACTATGCTCGGAGAGGGTGTGCCTGCAGATAAATTGGGCCCCGAGGGTGGCTTGGGATACGAAAATCTCATCAAACTCGTTATCGACAATGCAGATGGCATTGTCGTTGAGGCGGAGCAGTTGCCCGCCGAAGTGGAAAATTATTTGGCCGCAAGTGGCAAGAAGGTTCTCCGCCCCGAGGGAGAGCCCGGCAGCAACGAGAGGCTCGAACAGTATAAAGCATTCTATGACTCGATTCTTTAGGAATATGGAACTTGGCAGTGTCGGCATCGCATTGGTGTCGACACTGATGATTTTGTTTGGCTCCTGTACCGAGGTTAACGACAACCTCGGCGTGGGTATCCTCCCTTCCGACCAGCGCTTTGAGGTGCGCTTCGCCACCCTCGAGGAGGGCATTGAGAGCTATTTGACCTACACCGACTCACTCTCCACAGGTAGCCTCGACTACGCCTATTTCGGCGCTCTCACCTCGGAGGCCTACGGTGCCAAAACAAGGGCTACGTCGATTTTCCAGTTTGACTTCAGCGTTCGCACGGATACCATTGTCCACGAGGATAGGGAGGCTGCGCCCGATTCGATGGCTCTTGTTGTGGGAATGAAGACCCTCGGAGGCGACACGCTCAAGCAGCAGAGCTTCGATGTCTATCGAGTGAGGAAACTCCTCGAGCGCGATTCGCTCTACTACAACGGCGGAAACTATAGGGAGTATGTCGACCCCCAACCAATGTTCACCTTCTCCTATGAGGGTAAGCCCAATGGTGCCAAAAGCTTCGACACCCTGAGCCTTAGGGTTGCAAATAAGGCTCTGGCAGAGGAGTTTATGAATGAGTTGTGGGCCGACACGGCCTCCTATAGGACCGACTCGATTTTCTTTGAGAAGTTCAGCGGTCTGTGTATCACTCCCTCGGAGACTTCGCCCGAGGATGCGGCAATCTATGGCATCAACCTCCAGTGGGATTCGGAGGAGGGCCCCCAGAGCTACCTCATCCTCTATGGCCACGACTACCCCAAGGGTGATAGCCCCGAGTTGGTGGAGGATAGCATTATGAGGGCATTCACCATTAGCAACGACGCGAATTACACCAAGATGAGGGCTGTGACCTTCGTGGACCACAACTACGAGGCCACGGATTTTGCGGATAAAATCAACTACAATGTCACCCGCGATGAGCCACTTACCAACCCCGTGAGCGTGGGTTATATCGAGGGTGTCTTGGGTGTGACGACAACCATCGAACTCTGCGACGAGTTTGTTGCAGCACTGCGTGCGCTGCAGCCCGAGGGTAGGACCATCTTCATCAATCAGGCACGACTTACGGTGGACCTTGCTTCGGACGACTACACCTACTATGACTACGCGCCCTCGCGTGTGGGTATGTACGTCGACTATCCGAGTTTGGAGAATATTGCCGACTATGCCTATCTCTACGAGACCAACTACGACATTGAGTTGCTCTATGGCGGATATCTCAACCGCACCAAAGGGTGCTACACGATGGATATCTCGATGCACCTCCAGCAGTTGTTGCAGGATGAGAACAATGAGATGAGTCGCCGCGTGACATTCGCTTTCGGTGCCTATGACCTGATGAAGGAGGGAATTGTGGCGCTCTCGACCACGGGAAGTGAGAATCCCATCCGAATAGAGCTCACATACACCATCATTGGAGAGTAGAAAAAAGTTTGTCGGCGCGCTGCGCTGAGACAGAACAACATAGCGGGGAGGCCAAGAAAAAGGCCTCCCCTTGTTTTGAATTTTGAGCAAAGAGGATTATCTTTGCAGCCTAATATAAATAGGTATGGCCCGATTATTGTGGCCATAAATCTCCCGAGAGCGTCACTTTCGGAGTCCTAATGTGTAGAAACAGAACCCTATAGAAAGATATGCAGCAAAAGAATCTGGTAATCGTAGAGTCCCCCGCAAAAGCAAAAACCATCGAGAAGTTCCTCGGCAAAGAGTATAAGGTCTGCTCCTCCTATGGCCACATCCGCGACATCGCCAAAAAAGGCATCGGTATCGACGTGGAGAAGGGTTTTCTTCCCGCCTATGAGGTCTCTTCGGAGAAGACTAAGACGGTGGCCGAACTCAAGAAGTTGGCCGACAAGGCCGAGTGTGTGTGGCTTGCTTCCGATGAGGACCGCGAAGGAGAGGCCATCGCTTGGCACCTGACAGAAGTTCTCGGGCTCCCCATCGACCAGACAAAACGTATCGTTTTCCACGAGATTACCAAGAACGCCATCCTCGAGGCTATTGCCAATCCCCGCACCGTGGATATGAACCTCGTGAATGCACAGCAGGCAAGGCGCGTGTTGGACCGCCTGGTGGGCTTCGAGCTCTCGCCTGTGCTGTGGAAGAAGGTGAAACCCGCCCTCTCGGCAGGTAGGGTTCAGAGTGTTGCTGTGCGACTCATTGTGGAGCGCGAGAGGGAGATTATCGACTTCAAGGCCACCCACTTCTACCGCATCACGGCTCGCTTTGTGGCGGCCGACGGCAAGGTGTTCAAGGCTGAGTTGGACCGCAAGTTCGATTCGAAGGAGTCGGCTGTGGCTTTCCTCGAGAGCTTGGTGGGTGTGGACTTCACGGTTTTGGGAGTTGAGTCCAAGCCTGCGGTGAAGTATCCCGCTCCTCCTTTCACCACCTCCACTCTCCAGCAGGAGGCCGGCCGCAAACTCTCTATGAGCGTGGCCCAGACTATGAGCGTGGCCCAGAAACTCTATGAAAATGGTTTTATCACCTATATGCGTACCGACTCTGTGAACCTCTCCGTGCAGGCTATGGCGGCAACCAAGGATGCCATCATTGCTACCTTTGGTGAGGAGTACCACACCTGGAAGGCCTATAAGACCAAGAGTAAAGGCGCCCAGGAGGCCCACGAGGCCATCCGTCCCTCCTATCTCGATAGGCAGACCATCGAGGGTACGGCTGCAGAGAAGCGACTCTATGAGCTCATTTGGAAGCGTACGGTTGCCTCGCAGATGTCGCCCGCGCAGATTGATCGCACCATTGTAACTATTGCCATTGGTGGCCACGAGGAGCGATTTGTGGCTATGGGTGAGCAGGTTAGGTTCGATGGTTTTATGAAGCTCTATTCGGAGACCGTCGAGGAGGAGAGCGACAACGACAATGCAGTTCTTCCCATTGTGAACGAGGGCTCGGTGCTCGCTATGAAGGATGTGACGGCAACCGAGAAGTTCACCCAGCAGCCCTACCGCTATAGCGAGGCTCTGCTCGTTAAGCGCCTTGAGGAGCTCGGCATCGGCCGTCCTTCCACCTATGCACCCACCATCTCGACCATCATCTCGCGTGGCTATGTCATCAAACAGAATAAGGAGGGCGCCAAACGCAACTACGACCAGATAACTCTCTCGAAGGGCAAACTCACCGAGAAGATGCTCAGCGAGGTGGTTGGTAAGGAGAAGGGTAAACTCGCCCCCACCGATATCGGTATGCTGGTGAACGACTATCTCGAGAGCCAGTTCCCCAAGATTCTCGACTACAACTTCACCGCAACTGTGGAGAAGGAGTTCGATGCCATTGCCGATGGTAAGGAGCAGTGGACCGAGATGATTGGTGAGTTCTACGGCGATTTCCACAAGAGCGTGGAGAGTGCTCTGGAGAACCAGATTAAGCAGAATAGCTCGGTACGCCAGCTCGGTATCGACCCCGTGAGCGGACTCCCCGTTTCGGCGCGCATCGGTCGCTATGGTCCTATGGTTCAGATTGGTGGTGAGAATGGCGACAAGGCCCGTTTTGCCAGCCTCAAGAAGGAACAACTCATTGCCACCATCACTCTCGAGGAGGCACTTTCGCTCTTTGCTCTGCCCCGCACGTTGGGTGAGTATGAGGGCGAGGAGGTGAGTGTTGGCGTGGGTAAATTTGGCCCCTATGTCCGCCACGCAGGTAAGTTTGTGTCGCTGGGTAAGACCGACGACCCCTATACCGTCACTTATGAGAGGGCAGTGGAACTTATCGAGAACAAGCGTGAGCAGGATAGGGCTGCCAAGACTCCCATCAAGACCTTCGATGGCGTTGAGGATCTTGCGATTATGACGGGTATCTATGGTCCCTACATCCACTCGGGTGGTAAGAACTACCGTATTCCCAAGAGCAAGGACCCTATGGCTATGACCGTGGAGGATTGCCAGGCTCTGATTGCCAAGTCCAAGAAGTAGACCATCATCATACGGGTACGGGGCGGATAAACACTGCCGCTGTCCCTCCACTTATAGAAGTACGAGCGCCGTTGCGCGCACACATAACACAACCCCATCTGCAGTACACAGATGGGGTTTGTTTTGTTTAGATGCCGCCGTCGAGGAGCCACACTCGGTTGATGTTGTCGTTGCGGAGAGCTATTGTCAGTTCCTCCTCTCGGCCCGAAGCAAGAATCACTTTACACGGGACAAAACGACCTGCATAGAGTCCCGACTTAAAGGAGTCGCCAATGGATACGACTTTCAATCCCTCGTACATCTCGGCCACTTTTGCCATTGACCCTTTGTAGTAATAGAGTGCTGTGGCGAGTATCTCATCATTCCAGCTACCCATTGCCTCGAGGATGATTTCTGCTGCCTCCTCGGCTGTGATGCCTACGAGTGGGGAGGGAGAGTCGGATGTGTAGTTGGTTGCGGAGAAGGTGAGGTAGGGAAACTCCCTAAATGTGATACTCTCCGCAGTGAGGTCGCAGTCGTAGCAGATGTTTGTACTTTCAACTATTGTCACGCGCTTATTACCTTTGGTTACCACTTCGATGTGCATTTCGAGTAACCTTCCGCTCTGTTTGTCAAATACATACTCCCTGATGGTATTGGACTCGGCGAGTGAGGAGTTGAGCAAGTAGTTGCTCTCCGAGAAGTCGCCCTCGGCTGTACTTGTTACCCTTACCTCCACTATGTTTCCCTTTTCGGTGACCTCATATTTTGCACCTCGGCGCTCATTTGCGATTCTCATCTCAAGGTCAAGAAGTTCTTGTGGTGCGAGGAACATCGCCCAATCGCTGTTGAGTGTTGAAGTTGTGTGGTACCACCCTTCGCTACTACCTTCATTCCATTGATAGAGTTTGCCATCTCCTATGTCGAGGAGTTTGCGTCCACCCTGCTTCTCAATGCTCCACACCATAGGCTCGGTGTTGATAACCTTTACGGAGGCTGGTACAAAGTCGCACTCGGGATTTATGTACTCCATTGGCTCGTATGCCTCGGTGCGAACATTGAGATTCATAATCATCGTTTTCATCTCGTTTGCAGCGGTTATGGCGGCAGAGAAGTGGCGACGTGCCGCACCTGCGGGGGTGTTGAAAACGACAGTGAGAGCCACTGCAACGAGGGCAGCCATTGAGGCAGTGGCCCTCAGCCACACTGTCAGACGCACCTTTCTTATTGTGGGCATTTTTTGTTGCTCCCCGACGGCTTTTAGGATTCGCTCTTTGAGGTCGGGGGAGGGCTTCGGTTGCACCTTAGGAGTGAGTAAGTCGATGATTGGTTGCTCCTGCTGATTGTATTCCTGTTTGTTCATAGTTGTTCTTGTTTGTGGGTTAGTTGTTAAATAGTTGTCTGAGCCTCTCAATGCCGCTTTTGAAACGGCTTTTGATGGTTGTGACGGGTGTGTTGCTCATTTCGGCAATCTCGGTGAACTTCATTTCGCCGTGTATGTGAAGCCTTATTATCTCACTCTGTTGTTCGGGAAGGTGATATAAGAGGTTGTTAATACGTGTGAACTCCTCCTCCTCGATGGCCCCCGATTCGCTGAGGGTGTCGGAGGCGATGCGCTCATTCAGCGACATATCTACTTTGCGCTGTCGGAGTATATCCACACAACCCGAGGCAACGGTTGCGAATAGGTAGGCCTTGGGATTACGTATCGAGCGTGTGGATGTGCCGACCTTGACGAATGTATCCTGCACCACATCTTCGGCATCGCTACGATTTCCCAGACGAAAGAAGGCGTAGCGGAATAGTTGTTCTTCGTAGCGGTCAATCCACTCACTCAGGCTCTCAAGATTTGTTTGTAGTTTCTGCATTGTGTTGAAAGATTAGGATTCTCAAACTCGAGTTTGCCTATTAGACGCAAAATTAGTAAAAAAGACGAAGGGTTGTGGAATATTTTTCGGCCTCCACACTTAAATGGTTTGGGGATATTGACCCATTTAACTCCCCCCTCGGTGTGTTGTGCGTTAGCCGACTTCTTGTGTGCGGACATAAAAAAGCGGTCCGAAAAGTCGGACCGCTTTCTACTATTTGTTATGCGAGAGTGCTACTCAACCCAAGCGATGATGAGGCCCACATAGCCGCCCTCCGCACTACTGCGAAGGTGGCAGAGGTTGTTCTCAATTTTGTCCACCTTGAGGTTCTTGTAGGTGGTGTTGGAGGCAAGACCAAAGCCGTAGCTCTTGCTCGCAACATTGAGGGTCTGGCCCACTACGGGGTCGGCATCGAGCACGAATTGAACATACTTGTCACCGCCCTCATCCATAATGCGATATGTGCGGCTCTCTTTGTTGAAATAGGCCTGGTGTTTGGCTTGGTCGAAGGCGAAGTCCACCTTGCTGTCGCTGTAGACACCGGGTGCGTTCTGAGTGCTCATAAACTCGTTCATAGCAACCATTCTCTCATCCTCTACGGGACCGCAGGCTGTCATTGCGAGTGCGGCAATTACTGCCAGGATTGTGAATATGCGTTTCATAGTTTCGCTGATGTTCGTTTGTTAATGTTGGTTGTGTGAGTGTGGTTACTTAATGGTGGTGTAGCGATAGAGGTAGTGGGTGCTGCCCTTGGTGTCCACAATCGCTGCACAGATCTGGTAGGTGCCGGGAGCGAGCTTCACGTAGGGCTCAGCCTGCTTGCCGTCGATATACCAAGTGATGGTCGAGGGGGTGAACTCAAGGTTTTTCACCCTCAAGTGCAAGAAGTCATCTTTGCTCTGGGTGCTATTCACCTGCAGTGCCGAGCGAGGCGCGATCACGTTGCTGAGAGTCTCAAAGGTGAACTCATAGGTGGGCTCACTCTGGTCGTCGGCATAGATGGCAGCGCTATACTTGGTGGAAGGCTGGAGGGGGTAGAGATTGATGTACTTGTTGGTGGTTACATACTCGTGGGTGCTACCGTCTGCATCATTCTTGAAGACAACCTTCCACGAATTGGCGTTGGTCTCGGAGGCCTCCCAATCGATGAGAGCGTCGTACTGACCGGGATTCATAATGAGGTCCTTGAGGTGTGCATTGAAGAATACGGAGCTACCCTTGATGTTGATATCTACGATGTTGTAGGGGAGTTTCTCCTGTGTCCAGCTGCGGAGCGAGGGGGTGGAGTCGTAGGTCAACTCGGTGATGTTCCTCGAGCCGGGGTAGAACCAACCCTTGCTGGCGCTGTCGTCGGCGTTGGGGTTGGACCTCACCAGACGTGCACACTCGTGTGTGGGCGTGGTGTTGAGGCTGTTGCCCTGCCATTTCCTGAGGTAGGAGCCGGTCCAGTCGATGTGGTAGACGAGCATACCCTCGCCACCCTGGAAGCCATAGGCGCGGTCGCCATTGTTGAGAGTGGCATCCCATTTACAGTTGGCAGCCTTGGTACGGTTCTCAAAGAGGAAGCACTCGGTGTAGGCGTCGTTGGCCCAGATGATGTAGCCGTCGTTCTGGCTGACGTGCTTAATCTCGTGGACACCTGCCGACTGAATCTGCTTGGGGAAATTCCAACCTACGAGCCAACGCTCAAGGATGCTGTAGGTGGGGGGAGTGCGGCTGTCGTTGAGGTAGTTGCCGGCGTGCATAATGGAAGCGTAGCTCATACCGAAGCAGTTGCCGCCCTCGGTGTCGTAGAGGTCGGGCAGACCGATGGCGTGGCTAAACTCGTGGCAGAAGGAGCCGATGCCGGTCATATTTGTGCCATAGGAGCCTTTGAGCTCGGAGGTACAAGCGTAGACGGTGAACCTCTTGCCGTCATAGACGGGGTAGGAGTTGCCCGCGATGTTGGCACCGGGATAGATGTCCCACATATGGGGCCATACGGAGTCGGCGGGGCCGTGCTCTGCCTCGTTGTGACCTGCATAAACAATGAACACGAGGTCGATGGCGCCGTCGTTATTGTAGTCATACTTCGAGAAGTCTACACCGTCTGCATCGGCGAGGTCGCAAGCGTCGTTGGCCTGCATTGCAGGAGCCTGGTCGGAGCCCTGCTTGTTGCCGCCGTAGTACTTACGGTTGTTGGGGAGGGTGTAGGGACCTACAACGTCGAAGATGGGCTCAAACTTGCCGCTCGAGGAGTCCACGAAGTAGTCCCTTGCACTACCGGTGGCACCATTCTCGGAGTAGCCGGGGGTGTTGAGCATCTTGGAGAATTTGTCCTGGGGGTTCTCGATGGAGAACTTGATGTCGGTATACTCCACGAGGATCACGAGCATATTGCGTTTGCCTGCCACTTCACCACCCCAGCGGCCCACCTCGAGTGCCGACTCATTGGGCAGACCATCGGCGCGAGCAGCCTCAACGGCCATACGGCTGTTGAAGGCATCCTCGAAGGAGTGCATCGAGGCGTTGAATGTGGGGTTGAAAGCGGTGCGGCGGATGCCGATACTCTGACGTGCAATCTTTTTCTCCTCGGCGTTCAGGAGGTTGTCGGCTTTGATGCGGAGGCCCGAACTTACGAGGTAGCCATTCTGGAGGGCGGCGTAGTAGAGGTCGCCATCTTCGGCCTTGACGGCTGTGTAGGTGCCGTTTACGACGATGCGGTTGTTGAACTCGTCACCCTGGAGTTCATAGGTCACCACGGTGCCGTCGCTCTGGGTGTGTTGTACTTTGCCGGGCTTTGCAGGACCTGCGAAGGCGGCGATAGCAAAGGTTGCGAGATAGACTAATAGTGTTATCCTTTTCATAGTATTAGTGATGTGAGTTTTATGTTTCGTTTATTCAAAAGAATATATTTAGCCCTGCAAGATAGTGATTTTTTGTTAAACACCAAACATACCAAACATAAATTTGCGCGCGCGTGAGAAATGTGGGGAGGGGAGGTGTAAAATCCGGAATTTAATTATTATATTTGGAGGTTATATGTGGCTTGCTTCGATTTGGTGGCCACGAGGCGAATGGAAGATTTTGCAAATGACAGAATAACAACTAATTAATAAACTACAAATCACAATGAAAAGACTTATCGAGTGTGTGCCCAACTTCAGCGAGGGCAAGGACAAGGCAGTTATTAAACAGATTACCGACGCAATTGAGAGCATCGAGGGCGTGAAACTTCTCGACGTGGACCCCGGTCAGGCAACCAACCGCACGGTGGTGACCTTTGTGGGTGAGCCCGAGGCTGTTGTTGAGGCGGCTTTCCAGGGTGTGAAGAAGGCTTCGGAGGTGATCGATATGCGCTACCACCACGGTGAGCACCCCCGTATTGGTGCTTGCGACGTGTTGCCTTTGGTGCCCGTAGCGGGCGTAACCCTTGAGGAGTGTGCCGAGATGGCGCGCAAGTTGGCCGAGCGCATCGCCACCGAGTTGAAGGTCCCCACCTACTGCTATGAGGCTGCCGCACTGCGTCCCGAGCGTAAGAATTTGGCTGTGGTTCGCAAGGGTGAGTATGAGGCTCTCCAGCAGCGCATTACTCAGCCCGACGAGATGCCCGACTTCGGTGGTGGCGAGTGGACCGAGCAGGCTGCACGCAGTGGTGCAACCGTGGTGGGTGCAAGGGACTTCCTCATTGCAGTGAACTTCAACCTCAATACCACCTCCACTCGTCGTGCCAACGCCATCGCATTTGACGTGCGCGAGAAGGGACGTCCTATGAGGGAGAAACCCATCGTGGGCAAAATTATGAAGGATGAGAACGGCAAGACCATTATGATTCCCGGCACCCTGAAGGGTTGCAAGGCCATCGGTTGGTTTATCGAGGAGTATGGCATCGCACAGGTGTCGATGAATATCACCGACATTGCTGCCACACCTCTCCACATCGCCTTTGAGGAGGTGTGCCGTGCGGCTGCAGCTCGCGGCGTGAGAGTGACGGGCACCGAGATCGTGGGCCTCGTTCCTCGCAGTGCACTTCTTGAGGCGGGCAAATACTTCCTGCGTAAACAGCAGCGCTCGCTGGGTATTACCGACGAGGAGATTCTGGACATCGCTGTGCGCTCTATGGGCCTTTCGGAGCTCTGCCCCTTCAAGCCCGAGGAGAAGATTGTGGAGAGCCTCATTGAGAAAGATAACGTGAAGAAGGGTCTCATCGACCTCACTTGCAAGGGCTTTGCCGAGGAGACCTCGCGAGAGTCTCCCGCCCCCGGTGGTGGTTCGATTTCGGCCTATATGGGTGCGCTTGGTGCCGCTCTCGGTACTATGGTTGCCAACCTCTCGGCCCACAAACCCGGCTGGGACGAGCGCTGGGAGTTCTTCTCGGATTGGGCAGAGAAGGGCAAGAGGGTTATGAACGAACTCTTGGCTCTTGTGGATGAGGACACCGATGCTTTCAACTGCATTATGGCAGTGTTCGGTATGCCTAAGGGTACCGACGCTGAGAAGGCCGCAAGGGCAGAGGCTATGGAGAAGGCCACCCTCTATGCAACCCAGGTGCCCCTGAAGACTATGAAGGCTTCGTTCCGCGCATTTGAGATTGCGGGCGCTATGGCAGAGGAGGGTAACCCCAACTCGGTGAGCGACGCAGGTGTGGGCGCATTGGCTGCCCGTGCTGCTGTTCAGGGCGCATTCCTCAATGTGAAGATCAACGCTGCAGGTCTCAAGGATAGGGAGGCTGCCGATGCTTTGGTGGCCGAGGCCAAGGAGATTGCTGCCGCAGCCGACAAGGAGGAGGCTCGCATCCTCGAGATTGTAAACGCAAAGATTAACTAAACACCACCATAAAACACCCTAAAGAGATATGACACTTCAGCAGTTTCAAGACGACATAAGGGCAGGTATCCCCGATGTGCTGCCCGCACCCAAACCCTACGACACCTCGGTGAACCACGCTCCCAAGCGTAAGGAGATTCTCACCCGCGAGGAGAAGGTTTTGGCCATCAAGAATGCGCTGCGCTACTTCCCCGAGAAGCACCACGCCGAGCTCGCACCCGAGTTTGCCGAGGAGCTCGAGAAGTATGGCCGCATCTATATGTATCGCTTGCGTCCCGACTATGAGATGTATGCTCGCCCCATCGAGGAGTATCCTGCGCGTTGCCGCCAGGCAGCAGCAATGATGCTGATGATTCAGAACAACCTCGACAAGGCTGTGGCACAACACCCCCACGAACTCATCACCTATGGTGGCAATGGCGCGGTGTTCCAGAATTGGGCGCAGTATCGCTTGGCTATGAAATACCTCTCGGAGATGACCGAGGAGCAGACTCTGGTGATGTACTCGGGCCACCCTATGGGCCTCTTCCCCTCGTCGCCCGATGCACCGAGGGCTGTGATTACCAACGGTATGGTCATCCCCAACTACTCCAAACCCGACGATTGGGAGAGGATGAACGCGCTGGGCGTGTCGCAGTATGGCCAGATGACCGCAGGTAGCTGGATGTATATTGGTCCTCAGGGTATTGTTCACGGCACCACCATCACTGTGCTCAACGCTGGTCGTCGCCGTATGAAGGAGGGGGCCAAGGATTTGGGCGGTATGTTGTTCGTATCGGCCGGCCTCGGCGGTATGTCGGGCGCACAGCCCAAGGCGGGTAACATCGCAGGCGTTGTGAGCATCGTGGCCGAGATTAACCCCGCGGCTGTGCAGAAACGCTATGAGCAGGGCTGGGTGGACGAGGTCTACACCTCGCTCGACGAACTGCTGGCACGCACCCTCGAGGCACGCAAGAATAAGGAGGTGGTGTCGATGGCCTACCAGGGCAACATCGTGGACCTCTGGGAGCGTTTGGCAGAGGAGGGCGTGGAGGTCGACCTCGGTAGCGACCAGACCTCGCTCCACAATCCCTGGGCAGGTGGCTACTACCCCGTGGGCTACTCCTATGAGGAGAGCCGCGTGATGATGGCCGAGGAGCCCGAGAGGTTCAAGGAGGCTGTGCAGGCCTCGCTCCGCCGCCACGCCGCAGCTGTGAACCGACTTGCCGAGAGGGGTATGTACTTCTTCGACTATGGCAATGCCTTCCTGCTGGAGGCCTCCAGGGCGGGTGCCGATGTGGTGCTACCCAATGGTGAGTTCCGCTATCCTTCTTATGTTCAGGATATTATGGGCCCCTTGTTCTTCGACTATGGCTTTGGTCCCTTCCGCTGGGTATGTACCTCGGGCAAGGAGGCCGACCTCGACAAGAGCGACGAGATTGCAGCACGCGTGCTGGAGGAGATCAGGGCCGAGGCCCCCGCAGAGATTTGCGGCCAGCTCGACGACAATATTCACTGGATCAAGGAGGCCAAACGCAACCGCTTGGTTGTGGGCTCGTCGGCTCGCATTCTCTATGCCGACAGCGAGGGCCGCATCAAGATAGCCAGGGCCTTCAATGAGGCCATTGCCAAGGGTGAGATTTCTGCACCCATCGTTCTTGGCCGCGACCACCACGACGTGTCGGGTACCGACTCGCCCTACCGCGAGACCAGCAACATCTACGACGGCTCGGCTTATACGGCCGATATGGCTGTGCAGAATGTTGTCGGCGACGGCTTCAGGGGTGCCACTTGGGTGTCGCTCCACAACGGTGGCGGCGTAGGCTGGGGCGAGGTTATCAACGGTGGCTTCGGTATGGTCATCGACGGCTCGGAGGCTGCCCGCAAACGCATCGACAATATGCTCCATTGGGACACCAACAATGGTATTGCACGCCGTAGCTGGGCTCGCAATGAGGGTGCAATGAGCGCCATCCGCCGCGAGATGGAGCGCACTCCCAACCTCAAGGTTACTCTCCCCAACATCGCAGACGACGCGCTCATTGAGCAGTTTGTGAAGTAGAAGTCGAGAGAACGAGTTGGGGTGACAACCAAAACCTTAACTAATGAACTGTTTGACGCTATGAAACTGATACGATTTTTTACCATCCTCACCCTCGGCCTTGTGGCTTGGGGGTGTGGTGGTGAGACACCCGAGCCCACTCCCGAGAAGGGTGGGAGGCTTGCGACTCCGGCAGGTTTGGAAGTTGTGGAGGGTACGCTCGGTACCGATTGCGCTTCGGTGAGCTGGGGCGCGGTGGCCAACGCTGTGGGCTACAAATACAAGGTGCTCGAGAGCGGCAACCTCGTCACCTCGGGCGAAACTTCGACCACGAGGCTCGACCTTGTGGACCTCGAGAAGAAGACCGAGTATGGTGTGCAGGTGATGGCTTTGGCCGAGGCTCCCTACGACAACTCGCTGTGGAGCAGCCTGTTTGTCTTCACCACCCGCCTGAGGGATGGTTCCGAATCGGGCCCCTCGGTGGTGGTGGCACAGGACGGGTCGGGCGACTTCCAGAAGGTGCAGGATGCACTCAACTCCATCCCCGCAAACAACCCCACGCCCTACATTATCTACATCAAGGAGGGCACCTACAAGGAGAAACTGCTCATCGGCAAGGGTAAGGACAACGTGATTCTCGTGGGCGACGGTGCCGAGAAGACCATCCTCTCGTGGGACGACTGCCAGGGCACCTACAATGGTGCCGACTCCTCGCTGCCCGAGACTCAGCGCCGCAGCTACACACTGCGTGTGGAGTCCCAAAGAGTGCAGATTCACGACCTCACCATCGAAAATACCCACCAAAACAACACCGGCTCGGGCGACCAGGCTATGGCTGTGGAGGTGAAGTATGGCAAGGTGTCGTTCTTTGACTGCCGCATCACCGGCTATCAGGACACCTTCCTCGGCCGCGATGACTCGGCACGCATCTACCTGAAGGATTGCTATGTGGAGGGCAATGTCGATTTCATCTATGGCGCCAGCGTTATGGTTTTTGACCACTGCCAGATTCACGCCAATAGGGAGCAGACTCCCATCACTGCACCCTCCACTGCTGCCTCGGCTCCCTATGGAATCACCTTCCTCGACTGCGAGGTTACCCACGATGAGGTGGGCTTCAATGGCCAGAAGGTGCAGAACATCTACCTCGGTAGGGCTTGGCACTATGGAGCCAAGAGCGTGTGGATTCGTTGCAAGATGCCCAAGGCGCTCCACGTCGACGGCTGGATGGAGAATATGAGCGACGATGTGGTGGAGGAGAAGAAAATCTTTGCCGAGTGGGGCTGCACCTACGAGGGTGCCGATGCCTCGGCCCGCAAGAATGGTGGCAGAGTGCTCACCGACCAAGAGGCAGCCACCTACACCCTGGCCAACATCTTTGCCGATGTGGACAACCTCGAGGAGTTCACCACCAAATATAGCGTGGAACTATAAGAAACAATCAGAATCAATTATTAACCAAATAACACCAATAAACTACTATGAAACAGCATATTATCTCTCGCGCACATCTTTCCCATCACGACGTCATCCGAGCCGTGAGGGAGAACTACACTCTGGCTCTCTCGGAGGAGTCGAGGGCCGCAATTGCCAAGTGCCGTGAGTATCTGGATAGGAAGGCTATCGAGAGTCCCACCCCCATCTATGGCGTGACCACCGGTTTTGGTTCGCTGTGCAACATCTCCATCGAGAACGACCAACTCTCGGCCCTCCAGAAAAACCTCGTTATGAGCCACTCGTGCGGCACCGGCGATAGGGTCCCCACCGAGATTGTGCGTATTATGATTATGCTCAAGGTGCAGTCGCTCAGCTATGGTCACTCGGGTGTGCAGGTGGCCACCGTGGAGCGATTGATTGAGATGTTCAACCGCCACTATACCCCCGTAGTCTATCAGCAGGGTTCGCTCGGAGCCTCGGGCGACTTGGCTCCTTTGGCCCACCTCTCGCTTCCCCTGTTGGGCCTCGGCGAGGTGGAGACCAAGGAGGGCGAGATTATCACCGGCGAGGAGATGAACCGCCGCGAGGGTTGGGAGGCTATGACTCTCCAGTCCAAGGAGGGCTTGGCTCTGCTCAATGGCACCCAATTTATGGCCTCCTATGGCGTGTGGTCGCTCGATAAGGCAGAGAGGTTGTCGGAGCTTGCCGACCAGATTGGCGCAATGTCGCTGGAGGCTTTCGACGGCAGAATCGACCCCTTTGCAGACAATGTGCATCAGGTGCGCCCCCACAATGGTCAGATTGTGACTGCAGCCCGCTTCAGGGAGTTGCTCGAGGGTAGTGAGCTCATCGCACAGCCCAAGAAACACGTTCAGGACCCCTATTCGTTCCGTTGCATTCCTCAGGTACACGGCGCATCGAAGGATGCTATCGCCTATGTGGCAAGCGTCATCGAGACCGAGATTAACTCCGCCACCGACAACCCAACCGTCTTCCCCGATGAGGATGTGGTTGTTTCGGCAGGCAACTTCCACGGCCAGCCCTTGGCCTTGGTGCTCGACTACTTGGCTATTGCAATGGCCGAGTTGGGCAACATCTCGGAGCGCAGAACCTACAAACTCATCTCCGCACAGCGAGGTCTTCCCAGCTTCCTCGTTGCCAAGCCTGGTCTGAATAGCGGCTTTATGATTCCCCAATACACTGCTGCCTCGATTGTGAGCCAGACCAAGGGCCTATGTATGCCCGCTTCGGTCGATTCGATTCCCTCGTCGCAGGGTCAGGAGGACCACGTGAGTATGGGTTCCAATGCCGCAACCAAGTCGGCTCGCGTGGCAGACAATGTGGAGAGGGTGTTGGCCATCGAGCTGCTCAATGCCGCACAGGCTCTCGAGTTCCGCCGCCCCTTGAAGTCGAGCGAGCCCATCGAGAAACTCTTTGCCGACTTTAGGGCTGTGGTTCCCTTCGTGGACACCGATATGGTTATGTATCCCCTGATTGCCAAGGCTGTGGAGTTCCTTCAGGGCAGGAAATAAAAGAAAAATAGTATGCGATTGCTAATCAAGAATATACGAACGCTTGCAGGTATCCTTCCCGCGGAGACTCTATGCCTCCGAGGGAAGGAGATGGCCTCGGCTCGGAGCATCGACGGTGCCTATCTGGTGGCCGACGATGGCATCATCACCCGCTTTGGCCCTATGGATGAGATGGGTGAGGTTGTGGCCGACGAGGTTGTGGATGCCGAGGGTAGGGTGGTCTTCCCCGCCTTCTGCGACTCCCACTCCCACATTGTCTATGCAGGCTCACGCGAGGGCGAGTTCCGCGATAAGATTGCGGGTATGACCTACGAGGAGGTTGCTGCCCGAGGTGGAGGCATCCTCAACTCGGCCGACCGACTCGCCGAGGCAAGTGAAGAGGAACTCTTCGAGGCCGCCGAGAGGAGGGCTTGGAGGATGATTCGCACCGGAGCGGCTACGCTGGAAATAAAGAGTGGCTATGGCCTCACGACCGAGAGCGAGCTGAAGATGCTGCGAGTTATCGGCAGGCTCCAAAAGGCGCTTCCCGCAACCATCAAGGCCACCTTCCTCGGCGCTCACGCCGTGGGTAGGGCCTACAAGGGGCGCCAGAGCGACTATGTGGATTATGTGTGCAACGAGATGATTCCTGCCGTAGCCGAGCAGGGCGTGGCTGAGTTTGTGGATGTCTTCTGCGATAGGGGATTCTTCACCCCCGAGGAGACCGCAAAGATTCTGGAGTGTGGCAAACGCTATGGCCTTAGGCCCAAGATCCACGCCAACGAACTCGCTTCGAGTGGCGGTGTACAGGTGGGCATTGAGTATGGAGCCCTCTCGGTGGACCACCTGGAGGAGGCTACGGAGCAGGATGTGAGGGACCTGGCTGCATCGAACACCATCCCCACGGTGCTCCCCGGAGCTTCGTTCTTCTCCAATCTCCCCTTTGCACCCGCAAGGATGATGATCGACGCGGGCCTTCCCGTGGCCATTGCCAGCGATTGCAACCCCGGCTCTTCGCCTTCGGGCAATATGAAGATGCTGTGGAGCCTTGCCTGCATAAAGATGCGACTCTCGCCCGAGGAGGCTCTGAGCGGACTCACCATCAATGGTGCTGCTGCTTTGGGACTGAGTGCCGATAGGGGTGCCATCAGCGTGGGTCGCAGGGCCGACTTGGTGGTTTCCAAACCCGTTCCCTCGCTCGCCTACCTTCCATATAGCTTTGGCGAAGAACTTGTTGAACACACCATCATAGGTGGAAAAATAGTGTAGCCCCAATGAGGCGTTTGCTCCATATTGTTGCCACCTTTGTTGTTGCAATTGCTGTTGGCTGCTCCGAGGCCTACGACGATAGCGAGTTGAGAGAGGAGATCGACTCCCTGCGCGAGCGGTTGGAGGAGGTTGAGACCCTGCTCAATGCGTCGGCAGGCAATCTCTCCGTCATCTCCGTTGAGGAGTGTGCGGAGGGCTATGTTGTGACCTTCTCGGATGGCTCCACCATCACTGTGCGCCACGGACGAGATGGTGCGGATGGTGCGCAAGGCGACAAAGGCGACAAGGGCGACAAGGGTGAACAAGGCGACAAGGGCGAACAAGGTGACAAGGGCGAACAAGGCGATAAGGGTGAACAAGGTGACAAAGGTGACAAGGGCGAGGATGGCGAAACGCTCATAGAGTCCATCATCATCGGCCAGAGCGATGTCACCTTCATCCTGACCAATGGCAAAACCGTGGTCATACCCTTGGAGGGCTACTACGACACCTCCGAGGCCCCCATCAACTTCCTCGACAACACCACAAAGGTGCTTTGTGTGTTGGCCTGGGATGTCGACGGCGACCAACAACTCTCCTACAAGGAGGCTGCTGCCGTGACCTCCATAGGCACGACCTTCAAGGGGGCGGACATTATGGCATTCAGGGAGTTGAGATTCTTCTCCTCGCTTGTGGCCATCGACGATGCGGCCTTCTATGGGTGCGAAAAGTTGATTGCCATTTCGCTTCCCGACTCTGTTGGGACCATTGGCAAGGAGGCCTTCCGCAACTGCTACGCCTTGAAAGAAGTGGGACTCCCCGAGGGTGTTGCAACGCTTGGAGAGAGGGTGTTCCAAAATTGCACCCAACTCGAAGAGGTGGCCATTCCTGCTTCGGTGGAGGAGCTTCCCTACTACTGCTTCTATGGTTGCGAACGACTCGCCCAGGTGACTCTCAATGAGGGGCTGAAGGTGATTGGTGAGAGGGCTTTCCAGTCGTGCTATGCGCTGGGGGAGGTGGTGGTGCCTGCGAGTGTGGGTCTGATAGAGCGCAATGCCTTCTACTACTGCAAAGCATTGGAGAAAATTGCCTTGCCAGAAGGACTTACGGCCATTAGCAACGAAACTTTCTACAACTGCGAGGCGCTCAAAACTATCACTCTGCCTGCGGCTATGACCACCATTGGCAACTATGCCTTCCGCAATTGCAAGTCGCTAGAGGAGGTTGTGATGAACGAAAAGTTGGAGCAGATTGGCGACTACGCATTCAAGAGTTGCTCGGCGCTTAGGGAGGTTGGGATTCCCGCGAGTGTCACATCCATAGGTGCGTGGTCGTTTGAGGATTGCGTGAGCCTTGTGTCGGTGTGGTGCGAGCCCCTTGAACCACCACTTCTTGGCACCGATGCCTTCGATTACAACGCCGCCAACCGCAAAATCTATGTGCCGGCGCAGAGCGTGGAACTCTATAAAGCCGCAAAGGTCTGGAGCGACTACGCATTGAGCATTGAAGCACAAACTATTGGATAAATAACTAATACACAGCGAAAACTATGAATAACTTTGTATTCCAAAATCCCACGAAACTCATCTTTGGTAAGGGACAGATTGCTCGCCTTGCGGAGGTGTTGCCTCGTGATAAGAAAATTTTGGTCACCTTTGGAGGTGGCAGCGTGAAGCACAACGGCGTCTACGACCAGGTGAAAGCGGCCCTCGAGGGGTTCGACTACTTGGAGTTCTGGGGCATCGAGCCCAATCCCAAGGTGGAGACTCTGCGTAAGGCTGTGGAGATCTGCAAGAAGGAGGGAGTAGGTTTCCTCTTGGCTGTGGGTGGTGGTAGCACCCTCGACGGCACCAAACTCATCTCCGCCGCTGCGGTGGTTGAGGCCGATGCTTGGGAGCTGGTGCTCAATCCCAAACTCTACGCCGGCACCCTTCCTTTTGCGAGCGTGATGACCCTCCCCGCCACAGGCTCCGAGATGAACCGCGGCGCGGTGATTTCGTGCATTGCTACGGGCGAGAAATACTCGTTCTACAACACCTATCCCACCTTCTCCATTCTCGATCCCGAGGCTACCTTCTCGCTGCCCAAATTCCAGGTGGCGTGCGGTTTGGCCGACACCTTTGTTCACGTTATGGAGCAGTACCTCACCGTGGCAGGTTGCTCGCCACTGATGGATCGCTGGGCCGAGGGCGTGGTGCAGACCATTGTGGAGGTGGCACCCAAGGCGCTGGCCGACAGCAAGGAGTACGACGCTATGGCAACCTTTATGCTCTCGGCTACGATGGGTCTCAATGGCTTTGTAGCTATGGGTGTGCCCCAGGATTGGGCCACTCATATGATTGGCCACGAGATTACGGCCCTCTGTGGCACCACCCACGGCCAGACTCTCGTTATGGTGCTGCCCGGCGTGATGAATGTGCTCAGGGAGCAGAAGGGCGACAAGATTGTGCAGTTTGGCGAGCGCGTGTGGGGTATGAAGGATGGCTCGAGAGATGAGCGCATCGACCGCACCATTGCCGCCACCGAGGAGTTCTTCCGTTCGCTGGGCCTTGCAACTCGACTC
>JAFPBB010000040.1 GCA_017390585.1 Tidjanibacter sp.
CTTGGCCTTAAAGGGTAGAGCAAAGTCTGCACTAAAAGTTTTTGGTGAAGCTTTTTACAAAAAGCTTCGTTTCTTTCTTGCGACATTAGTCGCTTCTATTCTTGCGACTTTTTATAAAAAGTCGCCCAAAAATTTTCCTCGAGATACTTCGTATCTCTTTATCAGTGTCTACCCTACTAAGGCTGAGCAAGGTCTGCACTAAAAGTTTTTGGTGAAGCTTTTTACAAAAAGCTTCGAAGAGGAAGTATTTATGAATTTTGCATTTTGAATTACAAAAAGCGACACGCGCGATGCGTGTCGCTTTCAATAGGCGCATTATATAATAGGTGTAGGCCAACTATGCCTGCTCCCAATCCATAGAGCCGTCCTTGTTGTCCTTCACGCGGATGCCTATCTCCGCCAAGCGATTGCGAATGAGGTCGCTCGTGGCCCAATCCTTATTGGCCTTGGCGCTCTTGCGTACCTCCAAAATCATATCCATAAGAGGTGCGAGCTGGTTGCTGCTGCCACCCTCCGACTTCTCGTTGCTCAGGCCGAGAATGTCGAACACATAGAGGTTGACCACACGCTTGAGCTCCTCGAGGTCGGCAGCCGAGATGCTCTCCTTGCCGTCGGCGATGGAGTTGATGATGCGGACCCAATCGAAGAGGGCCGAGATGACCATAGGCGACGAGAGGTCGTCGTTCATAGCCTCCTCACAGCGGGTGCGAAGGTCGCCGACATCCACACTCGAACTCTCCGAAGCCTTCAGCTTGCCGAGGGTCTCCACTCCCTTCATCAACCTGTCGTAGCCCTTCTCCGCAGCCTTGAGTGCCTCGTTGGAGAAGTCGAGGGTGGAGCGATAGTGGGCCTGCAGGATGAAGAAGCGTACGGTCATAGGCGAGTAGGCCTGCTCGAGCTTGGGGTGGTCGCCCGCGAAGAGTTGCTCGAGGGTGATGAAGTTGCCCAGCGACTTGCCCATCTTCTGTCCGCCGATGGTGATCATATTGTTGTGGATCCAGTAGCGAGCCGAGTCGTGGCCGAGCGAGGCGCACGACTGTGCAATCTCACACTCGTGGTGGGGGAACATCAGGTCCATACCGCCACCGTGGATGTCGAACTGCTCACCGAGATACTTGGTGCTCATTGCCGTGCACTCGAGGTGCCAACCGGGGAAGCCGTCGCTCCAGGGCGAGGGCCAGCGCATAATGTGCTCGGGCTGTGCCTTTTTCCAGAGGGCGAAGTCGTAGGAGTTGCGCTTGTCGCTCTGGCCGTCGATCTCGCGGGTGCCCACCAGCACGTCGTCGAGGTTGCGGCCCGAGAGCTTGCCGTAGTGGAACTTGGAGTTGTATTTGGTGACATCGAAGTAGATGGAGCCGTTGCTCTCGTAGGCATAGCCTGCCTCGAGGATGCGCCTTACGAGCTCTATCTGCTCGATGATGTGACCGCTGGCGTGGGGCTCAATGGAGGGGGGGAGCACACCGAGTTTGTCCATAAAGGTGTGGTAGCGATTGGTGTAGTACTGTGCCACCTCCATAGGCTCGAGCTGCTCGAGTCGTGCTTTCTTGCTGATTTTGTCCTCGCCCTCGTCGGCGTCGTGCTCGAGGTGGCCTACGTCGGTGATGTTGCGGACGTAGCGCACCTTGTAGCTGAGGGCCTTGAGATAGCGGAACAGCAGGTCGAAGGTTATGGCGGGTCGGGTGTGTCCGAGGTGGGGATCACCATAGACGGTGGGGCCGCAGACATACATTCCGACGTGCTCGGCATTGAGGGGTTTGAAGAGCTCCTTGGTGCGCGAGAGGGTGTTGTATAGCATCAACTTTGTTGTCATAATTATAGGCTTTGACGTGTGTGTTGTGTAAATGAGGTTGTAAAAATACTCATAATTTTCGTAACTTTGCAAAATATTTCGACACATTAGAGAGTTATTTGGCTATGAAAGCATACAATCGAATCAACAACCTGCTCGGATGGGCCACCTTTCTCATCTCGGCTTTGGTCTACATCCTGACCACAGAGCCCTCGGCCAGCTTCTGGGACTGCGGCGAATTTATCTCCACCTCCTACAAACTCGAGGTGGGACACCCTCCCGGGGCGCCGCTCTTTATGATGATTGCCAACCTCTTCTCCCAATTTGCCTTTGGTGATGTGACCAAGGTGGCGCTGATGGTCAACATTATGTCGTGCCTCGCGGCGGCGGCCACCATCCTCTTCCTCTTCTGGACCATCACCCACATTGCGCGCCGTATGTTGGTGCGCCGTGGTGAGGAGCCCTCGAAGGGGCAGTTGGTGGCGATTATGGGCGCAGGTTTGGTGGGTGCTTTGGCCTACACCTTCACCGACACCTTCTGGTTCTCGGCGGTGGAGGCGGAGGTCTATGCGCTCTCGTCGTTGATGACGGCTGTGGTGGTGTGGGCCATCCTCAAGTGGGAGGAGGTCGCCGACCAAAAGGGCAACGAGCGTTGGCTCGTCTTCATTGCCTATATGATGGGCCTCTCGATTGGTGTCCACATCCTCAATCTGCTCACCATCCCCGCACTTGTGTTTGTCTACTACTTCCGTAGGACAGAGAAGGTTACGGCCAAGGGTGTGGTGGTGTCCACCCTTGTGAGCGGTGCGCTGATTCTCTTCCTGAACAGCATTGTCATCCCCTATACCACCCAGGTGGGTGCGTGGTTCGACCGCGCGCTCAACTCCGTGGGTGCACCCGTGAACCTCGGTTTTGCCATCTACGTCGTGCTGCTCTTTGTGGCCCTCGGCGTGGGTGTGTGGTTCACCCAGAAGAGGGGCCTGAGGTTGGCCAATCTGGTGGTCACCTGCCTCACGGTGATACTCATCGGCTACTCCTCCTATGCCTCGGTGGTCATCCGCGCGGTGGCTAATCCCCCAATGAACTCCAACGACCCCGACAACCCCTATGGACTCCTCTATCTGCTCAACCGTGAGCAGTATGAGGCGCAACCCATCCTCTCGGGTGTGTCGTATGCAGCACCCATCACCGACGTCAAGTATCGCACCAAATACTATGTGGGCGACGATGGCCGCTATGTGGGAGAGCAGACCGTGGCGGGATACACCTATCCCGACGAGTTCAAGACTCTCTTCCCCCGTATGTGGTCGAGCAATGAGCGCCACTTGGAGGGCTATAAGTCGTGGGGCAGAGTCAAGGGACGCAAGATTCGCTATGGAGGCGAGGTCTACACCGTTCCCACCTTTGGCGAGAACCTCCGCTACTTCTTCGACTACCAGCTCAACTTTATGTATTGGCGCTACTTCCTCTGGAACTTCGTGGGCCGTCAGAGCGACAACCAAACCGTGGGCGAAATCACCGACGGCAATTGGCTCTCCGGCATAAAACCCATCGACGAGGCTATGCTCGGCCCGCAGGATAATCTCCCCACCGAGATGGCCTCCAACAAGGGACGCAACCGCTACTACTTCCTCCCCTTCATCCTCGGACTCATCGGTCTCTTCTGGCAGTTGGGCAAGAACCCGAGGTACTTCACCGTGGTGTTGTGGCTCTTTGTGATGATGGGCGTGGCGCTGGTGGTCTACTTCAACTCGCCTCCCGGTGAGCCTCGCGAGAGGGACTATGTCTATGCCGGCTCCTTCTATGCCTTCTGTATGTGGATAGGCTTCGGCGTGCTGGGCGTGGTGGAGTGGCTCGGCAAGGTCATCAAGAAGAGCGAGGTGGCACCCGCTGTGGTGGCCACGGTAGTGTGCCTCTCGGTGCCCACCATTCTCGCAGCCGAGAACTGGGACGACCACGACCGCAGTGGCCGCTACGTTATGCGCGATGTGGGCTACAACTTCCTCCAGACTCTGTTGCCCAACTCCATAATCATCAACTATGGCGACAACGACACCTACCCGATGTGGTACAACCAGGAGGTGGAGGGCATACGACCCGACGTGAGGATTATGAACCAGAGCTACCTCGGTGGCGGATGGTACATTGAGGAGATGAAGCAGACCTACAACGAGAGTGAGCCTGTGCCCTTCTCCTTCCCCAAGAGTAAGTATATGTATGCCAACGACTACATCTTTGTGGAGGATGTGGTCGACTACCGCGTGGACCTCAAGGAGGCTATGGCTGTGGTCCGCAGCGAGAGCCCCGCAACCAAAATCTCCTACTCCGACGACCTCACCTTCGACTTCCTCCCACAGCACAAACTCTCCCTGCCCGTCAATAAGGAGAATGTGCTCCGCGCAGGCATCGTCAAGCCCGAGGATGCCCACCTCATCGTCGACGAACTCCACCTCGACATCACCGCCTCGACGCTCGAAAAACCCGAGGTGATGGTGCTCGATATGTTGGCCGAGTTGGATTGGAGCCGACCCGTCTACTTCGTGCAGCCCACGCTGCTCAAAAACCTCGGCCTGAACGACTATCTCCAATACGATGGCTTTGCCTACCGTCTGGTCCCCATCAAGACCCCCGTGGAGAGCGTCAGCCAGATGGGACGCATCGACACCGACCTCCTCTACCACCACTTTATGGAGCTCTACCGCTATGGTAATGTGGCCGACCCCGATGTCTATGTCGACAACTTCTCGCGCTTCAATCTCAACTCCATTCAGGTGCGTGGCGGCTTCGCAAGGCTCGCCGAGGCTCTCGTGGCCGAGGGTAGGAGTGAGGAGGCTGTGGAGGTGCTCGACAGGGGTGTGGAGGTGTTGCCCTTCGACAAGCTCCCCTACGGCTACCAGACCTTCCCCTACATCGACGCCTACTACACCGCAGGTGCCACCGAAAAGGGCGATCAACTCGCTCTCCAATTCGGACGAGATATCACCGAGAAGCTCTACTACTACTTCACCTTCCCCGACTCCAAGCAGGACTACATAGCCGACCAGCTCGTCGACCAATTCCAATACCTCGAGCACCTCATCTACTCTGTGCTCCTGCCCCACGAGAGGTTTGAGATTATGAACGACCTCGACCGCAGTCTCGAGATCGCGGAGCTCTTCTTCGGTATGACCCGCAACGAGCAGGGACAGCCTGTGAGCACCGTGACCCCCGTGAATGACCGCACCCGACAGGAGTTCCTCCGAAGCATCGACGGCCATTTCATCACCAACATAAATCTCTTGGACACAGCGGAATAGACCACAGCGACCACGTCGGACACCAAAGAACAGACCATAACCTATGCGACGCACACTCCTTGTACTTCTCCTTGCGGCGGTGACACTGCCTCTGGCGGCCCAAGAGGTCGTGGGCAGATTGCCACGCGGTTGGCAACCCCTTGCCGACTACCCTCTGGCTTGGAGCGGAGTGGGCGATTTCGAGGCGTGGAGAGACCAAGCAAGGGAGAAGGTGGTGGAGCTGATGGGCATCGCACCCGAGGCACCCACAAGCACCGCCTACACCACCCTGCACTCCGAGCAGAGGGAGGGCTATGTGGCCCACAAAATTGAGCTGGAAATCTCGCGCGGCAACACCATTCGTGCCTACCTTCTTGTGCCCGACGGCAAGGGCCCCTTCCCCGCACTTGTGGCCCTCCACGACCACGGAGCCAAGTTCTCCATCGGCAAGGAGAAGGTGATCCGTCCCATTGCCGAGAGTCCCGAGGTGGTGGCCGAAGCCACCGAGTGGGTGGAGAAGAACTACGACGGCGTGTGGACGGGAGACTACTTTGCCTCGCAGGGCTATGTGGTGCTGGCCATAGATGCTCTGATGTGGGGCAACCGAGGTGAGGGCACAGATGGCCGACAGACCAAGTATGACACCCAGCAGGCACTTGCATCCAACTGTCTCAAACTCGGCACAACGCTCGTGGGCATAATCACTTGGGACGACCTGCGAAGCATCGACTTTCTGGCCGCGCAGGAGTTTGTGGATAGTGGGCGCATAGGGGTCTACGGCCACTCTATGGGAGGACATAGGGCTTGGATGGCTGCGGCACTCAGCGACAAGGTTGCGGCTGTGGCCTCGGTGTGCTGGATGGCTACCTCGGATGCACTCCTCGCCGCCGGCAACAACGAGCTCAAGGGTGGCTCGGCCTTCACAATGCAGATACCCTTCATCAGCCGCTGGCTCGACAATCCCGATATAGCCTCGCTCGCCTGCCCACGCCCTGCACTCTTCATCTCGGGCTCGAGCGACAAACTTTTCCCCGCAGGGGTTGTTGAGGCCTACGAAAAGATGGCTGCCGTATGGCGGTCGCAGGGGGCCGAGGAGGTGTTTGGATATAGCCTCTTCCCCTCGCCACACCACTTCGGCAAACTGATGCAGCAGAGCGTGGCACGATTCTTCGACACCTCTCTCCGATAGCACCCGTGTGCGGCGGATGCCCCAGCCCTACTTCTATCTGTGTGCAACTCGCCCGCAGGGGCTAATGTGCGGAAAAATCGCCGGCGCGGTGCACGAATCTCAATTCTTTTTGTATCTTTGCGGCGTGGAAAGATTTGGCTGCTTGCAAACCACGTTGCACGCCATCGCGCCAGAGGGCCGAGGAGTGTGACAAAAAAGTGCTAAAAAGCGATACGTGAGAACTTTGCCCCAACTTCAGCTCCTGCCAATCAATCCATAATAATTTGTTTAATAAAGGTAGACCCCCACGAGGGTCGGCCAAACCACATTTAGAGTTATTATGGCATTTTTGTTTACATCCGAGTCGGTGTCCGAAGGACATCCCGACAAAGTGTCGGACCAGATTTCCGACGCCATCCTCGACGAATTTCTCCGCAACGACCCCACAAGTAAGGTCGCTTGCGAAACCCTCTGCACCACAGGTCTCGTGGTGGTCTCCGGTGAGGTGCGCTCCAACGCCTATGTCGATATCCAGGGCGTGGCACGCCGAGTAATCAACCAGATAGGCTACAACCGCAGCGAACTCCAGTTCGACGGCAACTCCTGTGGCATCCTCTCCGCCATCCACGAGCAGTCGGGCGACATCAATCAGGGCGTGGTGCGCCAAACCGAAGAGGAGCAGGGCGCAGGTGACCAGGGCATTATGTTCGGCTACGCCTGCACCGAAACTCGCGAGCTTATGCCCGCAACTCTCATCCTCTCCCACGTGCTCCTCAAAGAGCTCGCCGCCATCCGCCGCGAGGGTGAGGTGATGCGCTACCTCCGTCCCGATTCCAAGAGTCAGGTGACCATCGAGTATGACGACAACGGCACCCCCCAGAGGGTGCACACCATCGTTGTCTCCACCCAGCACGACGACTTCGAGGATTGCCAGAGGGTGATTGAGAACGATGTCCGCAACATCCTCATCCCCCGCGTGAAAGCACGCCTCGAGAGGGCTGGCGACAAGCTCGCCGAGCTCATCGACGACAACTATATTCTCTACGTCAACCCCACAGGTAAGTTCGTCATTGGCGGCCCCCACGGCGACACGGGCCTCACGGGTCGCAAGATTATTGTCGATACCTACGGAGGTCGCGGTGCCCACGGTGGCGGTGCCTTCTCGGGCAAGGACTCCTCGAAGGTGGACCGCTCGGCAGCCTACGCTGCACGCCACATTGCCAAGAATATGGTGGCGGCAGGTGTGGCCGAGAGGCTGTTGGTGCAGGTGAGCTACGCCATTGGCGTGGCCGAGCCCATCAACATCTTCGTCGACACCTTTGGCACCTCGAAGCTCTCCATCAGCGACGGCGACATTGCCCGAGCTATCGAGAACCACTTCGACCTTCGCCCCGCAGCCATCGTGCGCCGCTTCGGACTCACCAACCCCATCTTTGAGCCCACAGCATCCTATGGACACTTTGGCCGTAGGCCCTATAGCGAGGAGGTTACCCTTGTGAGGGATGGCAAGACGACCACGGAGGTTGTGAAGTTCTTCGGCTGGGAGGAGCTCGACGAGGTGGAGCGAATGAAGGAGATTTTTGGAATTTAGCTGGCCTAAATTCC
>JAFPBB010000041.1 GCA_017390585.1 Tidjanibacter sp.
CACCCCCGACGCAGAGGATGTGGGCAAGGATGTGGTGTTCCACTTTGTGGCCACCGACATCAAGGGCAACATCGCCGAGGGCTACTACACCGTCCACATCGTCAAGGCCGACGCCGTGGGCAAGATGCTCTACAGCGAGACTTTCAACACTTCGATGTCGATTTCGACTACCACTGCATTTGACACCACCGAGGGTGGCATCTCGGGCGGTGCAGCAACCCAGTTCGATGCTTCGAACATCGTGAAGTACAGCAGCTTCTATCTCCCCAATCCCGAGGATCCCGAGGGCGAGATGATTCCCAACGCCGGCGCATTGGAGGGTTGTGAGGTCTACGACGGCGACAAGAGTGGCCTGGCCTACACCTCGGATGGTGTGGATGTTTGCTTGAGTAAGTATGCAGCATCGAGCGTGCCCAACGTGTCGGGTACCTACGTTTGGTATCGCAAGGCCAAGAAGGGTTGGGTGCGTGTGGACGGCATCAAGCTCCACGGCGCAACCTCGCTCAAACTGACCCACTCGCAGGCAGGTGGTAGCCTCAAGGTTGAGTACTCGCTCGACAATGGCAGCACCTGGACCGAGGTGGAGAGCGCCAACGGCGCAGCCGAGGTTCACGAGGCTAAATTCGACCTCACCCAGAGCGCCGAGACCATCTCGCTCCGCTTCACCGAGAATGATGGCACCGCACACTGCCGTATCGACAACATCAAACTCGTGGAGGTATTGTAGTGATGAGATTGTCCAGAATTATTTTGGTTGTTGCAGCCGCCCTCACCTTGGGCGGTTGCAACCAGCCTGCAAAGTATGATGTGTGCATCTATGGTGGCACATCGGCAGGTGTTGTGGCTGCCTACTCGGCAGCGCAGCAGGGCTTGAGCGTGGTGCTCGTGGAGCCCACCACCCACATCGGTGGTATGACCGCCGGCGGACTTGGCTTCACCGACATCGGCAACAAGCAGGTGATCTCCGGCGTGGCAAAGCAGTTCTACCGCAAGGTGGGCGCACACTATGGTCGTCTGGAGCAGTGGATTTTCGAGCCCTCGGTGGCCTCGGCAATTATGCACGACTACCTCGATAACGAGAATATCACTCTGCTCGACGAGTATCGCATCCGCGAGAGCAAAAAGGAGGGCACACGCATCGTGAGCATCCTCGTGGAGAACTCCACCAAACCCTCGCGCACAAAGACTATCGAGGCCGACTACTTCATCGACTGCTCCTATGAGGGCGACCTGATGGCTCGCTCGGGCGTGGAGTACACCGTGGGTAGGGAGGCCAACGAACAGTATGGCGAGACCTACAATGGCGTGGAGCTTATGGATCGCCACCAGTTCCCCGACGGCATCGACCCCTACAAGGAGAAAGGTAATCCCGAGAGCGGTCTGCTCTGGGGTATCTCCCCCGCCGAGGTGGCTGAGGATGGCACGGCCGACAATATGGTGCAGGCCTACAACTACCGCATCTGTCTGACCGAGGATCCCAACAATATGATCCCCATCACCCGCCCCGAGGGGTACGACTCCACCCGCTATGAGCTTCTGCTGAGGCTTATGGAGGTGCAGCCCGAGAAACTCTCGCTCAACGACTACTTCATCTGGAGCCGTATGCCCAACGGCAAGACCGACGTGAACAACCGCGGTGGCTTCTCCTCCGATATGATCGGTATGAACCACAACTATCCCGAGGCCTCCTATGAGGAGCGTGCAGAGATTATCCGCGCCCACACCGACTACACCAAGGGTCTGCTCTACTTCGTGGGTCACGACGAGCGCGTGCCCGAGTTGCTCCGCAAGCGTATGCAGCTCTGGGGCTACCCCAAGGATGAGTATGTCGACAACGGCCATTGGACCCCTCAGCTCTACATCCGTGAGTCGAGGCGTATGGTGGGCGAGTATGTGGCAACCCAGGCCGACTGCGAGGGTCGCACAACCATCGCCGATGGCGTGGGCGTGGCTGCCTACCAGATGGACTCCCACAACTGCCAGCGCATCGTTGTTGAGAAGAATGGTGTGGCAATGGTGAAGAACGAGGGCAACGTGGAGATTGGTGGCGGTCTGCCTTACCCCATCTCCTATCGCTCGATTACCCCCAAGAGGGAGCAGTGTACCAACCTCTTGGTGCCCGTGTGTCTCTCGGCAAGCCACATCGCCTATGGCTCCATCCGTATGGAGCCCGTCTTTATGGTGCTCGGTCAGTCGGCAGCAGTAGCTGTGGCTCTGGCAGTGGAGCAGGGCGGTTGCGACATCCAGCAGGTGGATAGCCGCAAGATCAACGAGGTGATCGATGCCGATCCCTATATGGATGGCTCGGTGCCCGACGTGCTTGTGGACGACGCCGACGCAGGTGTTGAGGCCGACAAACTCTGGGTGGCTCGCGGCAGGGGCGGCTATGGCCTCTCCTTCTATGAGTTGCAGCCCACCTCCAAGCCCCAGAGCGTGCGCTTTGGCGTGGAGACGCTTCCCGCATCGGGCAAGTGGGCTGTCTACAGCTACCAGAGCGCCAACAAGAATCTCACCTCCTCGACCACTTTCGACATCGTTGCAGGCGACAAAGCCTACCACGTCACCTTCTCGCGCGACGACCTCAATGTGAAGGGTCAGACCTCGGGCGATTGGGCTCTGCTGGGCACCTACGACTTCGAGCAGGGCGAGCCCGTCTCGGTGATTATCTCCAACGCTACGGCAGACGCAACTATGCGTGCCGACGCAGTTCTTTTTGTCAAACAATAGTCACCCCTACAGATAGATGAAGAGATTTTTTGCATACATTATGATGGCTCTTCTGCCCCTCGCTGCCTTTGCACAGCAGAGTATCGACGAGAGGGTGGAGGAGTTGCTCGGCAAGATGACCATCGAGGATAAGATTGGACAGCTCAATCAGATGGATGGTCGACGCGATGTGGAGCAGATCAAAAAGGAGATTCGTGAGGGTACGCTCACATCCATTATGAACATTGTGGACCCCGAGGTGACCAACGAGTTGCAGCGCATTGCACTCGAGGAGAGCCCCTCGGGCATCCCTCTGCTCTTTGCACGCGATGTGGTCCACGGTTTCAACACCGTGCTCCCCATCCCTCTGGGTATGGCCGCCTCGTGGGACGATGAGCTCATTGAGGCCGCTGCACGCAACACCGCACTCGAGGCCACCGAAAGGGGCATCCGTTGGGCCTTTGCACCTATGATGGATATCGCGCGCGACGCGCGTTGGGGCCGCATTGCGGAGAGCTTCGGCGAGGACACCTATATGTCGGGCCGTCTGGCCTCGGCAGTGGTCAGGGGCTATCAGGGTGAGTCGCTCAGCGACCCCACCTCTATGGCGGCTTGTGCCAAGCACTTTGTGGGCTACGGCGACGCCGAGGGTGGCCGCGACTACAACACCACCTCCATCCCTCCCCGCACCCTCCGCGACGTATATCTTCCCCCCTTCAAGGCTTGTGTGGATGATGGTTGTGCCTCGATTATGACCTCCTTCAACGACAACGACGGTCTCCCCTCGACGGGTAACCGTTGGTTGCTCACCGAGCTCCTCAGGGAGCAGTGGGGCTTCGAGGGTGTGGTAGTGAGCGATTGGGGCTCGGTGGCAGGACTGATTCCCCACGGTGTGGCCGCCGACAAACGCGACGCTGCAGAGCAGTGTATCGTGGCAGGTTGCGACGTGGATATGTCCTCCAGGTCCTACCTCACCCACCTCAAGGACCTCATCGAAAAGGGTGAGTTGGATGTTGCCTACCTCGACGAGGCTGTGCGCCGCGTGTTGAGGCTCAAGATGGAGCTCGGACTCTTCGAGCACCCCTATGCACGCACCCCCGAGAAGAGCGACATCTACTCCCAGCCCATTCTCGACACCGCCTGCCGCTTGGCCGAGGAGAGCGTGGTGATGCTCAAGAACGAGGGCGTGTTGCCCTTGGGCGAGGGTGTCAAGAGGGTGCTTGTTGTTGGCCCTATGGCCGACGCACCCTATGACCAGATGGGCACTTGGACACTCGATGGCGACAAGAGCCACACCATCACCCCCCTGGCAGCTATGCGCGAGCAGTGGGGCGACAAGGTGGTGATCGACTACTTCCCCGCACTGACCCACCCTCGCGATAAATCGACTGCCGAGTTCAAGCAGATGAAGAAGGCTGCACGCAAGGCCGACGTTGTGGTGGCATTTGTGGGCGAGGAGCAGATGATGTCGGGCGAGGCCCACTCGCTCTCGTCGCTCAACCTGCAGGGCGCACAGAGCCAGATGCTCGAGGCCCTGGCAGAGACCAACACACCCCTTGTTACGGTCTTTATGGCGGGCCGTCCTCTGACTATCGCTCGCGAGGTGGAGATCTCCCAGGCTATCCTCTACGCTTGGCACCCCGGCACTATGGGTGGCAAGGCTCTGGCCAACATCCTCTTCGGTGTTGTGAGCCCCTCGGGTAAACTCCCCGTGACCTTCCCCCGCAACGTGGGTCAGATCCCCATCTACTACAACCACAAGCACACCAGCCACCGCGCCAAAGGCACCGAGGGTAATCTCGACAGCATCCCCCGCGAGGCCTATCAGTCCGTTATGGGCCACACCTCCTCCTATCTGGATGTTGCCCCCTCGCCCCTGTTCCACTTTGGCTATGGCCTCAGCTACACCACCTTTGAGATCAGCGACATCGCCATCGAGAGCAAGGCAGTCGGGGCCGAGGATAGCATCCGCGTGAGCGTGGTTGTGACCAACACCGGCTCCCGCGAGGGCACCGAGGTTGTGCAGCTCTACACCGGTCGCAAGACCGCGTCGGTGACTCAGCCTATGAAGGAGCTCAAGGATTTCCAGCGCGTGAGTCTGGGTGCAGGCGAGAGCCGCAGGGTGGAGTTTGAGGTGCCCGTGAGCCGCCTGGCCTTCCACAACCGCGATATGGAACTCGCCGTGGAGGAGGGTAAGTACACCCTCTGGCTCGGCACCGACAGCCAGAATGGTCTGAAAACATATTTCAAAATCACCAAATAGTATTAACCTAATTAAAACAACAAAACATTTATGAGAAAAAAGAGTTATAGTGCTCCCTGCATCCAGCAGGAGGAGGTCATTCTTGAGGCCGGCATCGCCACCAGCGCCGGCGTGGAGATTATTATTCCCGAAGAGTGGGAAGAGGGCAACACCGATTGGTGGTAGGAGTAGCCGCAATGTTCAACCCAAAATGTAGAAAAAAAGAGAACTTGAATATGAAAAAGACATTTATGATTTTGGGTGCCGCATTGATGGCACTCGTGGCCGTAGGCTGCCAGAATGAGCCTATGGATGAGGGCGTAAACGTAGGCCCCGAGCAGAACGGCGAGTTTGCACTCTATGCATCGCTCCCCGCAACCCGCACAACTCTCAACAGCGACTTCAGCGTGGCTTGGCACAACACCGACCAGATCGCTGTGTTCAACGCACCCGCAGGTACCACCGACTACTCCGCCAACCTCCACTTCTACATCGACGAGGAGGCCACCGGTAAGTTCACCCCCGAGGAGGGCGCAGTGGTTCCCTTCGAGGAGGGCGTAAACTACGATTGGTATGTGATTATGCCTTGGCGCTCCACCAACGGTGTGGCAGAGATGGTCACCCCCAAAGGTCAGTCGAAGGAGGATGGCTACTTCCCCATCGGCGCAGCCACCCAGACCGGCTACAACAACTCCACCCACATCTCCAGCAGCGACGTTATGGTGGGTAAGGCGATGAACACCCGCACCCCCAATGTAGCTCTCAAGCACTTGGCCGTGTTGCACAAATTCACCGTGACCAACGACTCCCAGCAGCCTACCATCATCAACAAACTCACCATTGATGGTGGCGAGAACAAACTCTTCGGTACCTTCTGGGTGGACCTCACCGCTGACGAGCCTGCACTCGATGTTGCTAAGGCTAACAACACCTACGAGAAACGCGACCTGACAGTTAAGGAAGGTGCCGAGTTGGCAGTTGGCGAGAGCGCAGACTTCTATGTAGTTACCGCTCCCTTCGTGCTCAACGCAGGCGAGACCTTCAAAGTGACCATCGACACCACCACCGGCGTTCAGGTTGTGGAGAAGACTGCCGAGAGCGACATCACCTTCGCAGCCGGCACCTACAACACCGCAACTCTCGTCTACAACCACGTTCCCGTCTATGCCGACTACCTCTACTACGAGACCTTCAACACCTCGATGACCATCTCCGGTACCTCCGCATTCGACGTGAACCAGCACGATGGCTCTTTGTCGAGTGGTGTTAAGGGCGAGTTCAAACCCTCGAAACTTATCGCCTACAACGACAACAAGGAGGGTACCTCCGTCTACGATGGCGTAATCTCCGCCATTACCTACACTTGCGATGGCAATGGTAAAGAGTCCCCCGATAACGCATCCTCCGGTGGTCAGGCTTGTCTCTCCAAGAATGCCGCTTCCTCCATCACCAATGTTACGGGTGCCTATGTTTGGTTCCGTAAGTCTAAAGGTGGTTGGGTAAGAGTTGATGGCATCAGGTTGCACGATACCACCGAGCTCAATCTCTCCTATGTTCAGAACATCGGTGCCGGCGGTTCCGTTAAGGCAGAGTACTCCGTAGATGGCGGCGAGAACTGGGTAGAGTTGGGTAGCACCAATGCAAACGGCACTCACAGCTTCGATTTCTCGGTTAACTTTGGCTCGAAGACCATCAGCCTCCGATTCACCGAGAATGGCACCAACAACGTTCGTATCGACGACATCAAACTCACTTGGCAGGAGATCTAATAGACCTCTTGTGATGCTACCGACGCTCGCGTGAGGAGGCCCGAGGGGCTTCCGAGCCGAGTGGTGGGAGCAGAAAATGGGCACACCCCATCGGCTTTTGGGCCGGTGGGGTGTGTTGTTTTGTGCGTTGTAGGTGGTGGAGTGGGGGATGAAAAAAAGTTTGGGATACCTCACGGTATCCCAAACCCCCCAACTTAAAATACTGATTATGAAAGAATCACTATAAAACAACTATGTGCGCGTAGCCGCGCCAACCATTGCTTTACAAGGCAAAAATATGCAAAAAATCTTTTCTTTCCAACAATTTTCTCAAAAATTTTTGAGTATATTTGTCCTACGGTCACGACAAACCCCAATAAAATGGGGCGCGCGGGCCTCCAACCACAGAAATACAAACGATAAATCATAGCGCTATGAAGAACGAAAACAACGACTATAACCCCTCCGATGTGGGCCAAAACAACGGCAACTACTTCGGTATGCCCTTCACAACCGAGGAATCCGACCTCGTGCTCGTCTCGGTGCCCTGGGGCGTTACGGCCTCCTATGGCGGCGGACAGTGCTACGGTCCCGACGCCATCATCGGCGCCTCCGTGCAGCTCGATTTCTACGACCCCGTAAGTCCCAACCAATGGAAGAGAGGCATCGCCACCGTCCCCATCGACTACTCCATTCAGGATGACGACGCACTCCTCAGGCACGACGCCGCAAAGGTCATCCAATTCCTCGAGGAGGGTGGCACCCTCTTTGAGCAGTCGATGGTCTCCACACGTCGCGCAAGGGTCAATATGGGCTCTGCGGAACTCAATTGCAAGGTGAAGGAGCAGACGGCAGAGTGGCTCGACAAGGGCAAAATTGTGGGCCTCGTGGGTGGCGACCACAGCACCCCACTCGGATTCATCGAGGCTCTGGCCGAGAGGCACGAGAGCTTCGGCGTGCTCCACATCGACGCCCACGCCGACCTGAGAGAGGCCTATGAGGGGTTCCGCTACTCCCACGCCTCGATTATGTACAACGTGATGGAGAGTGTGCCCGCGGTGACCAAACTTGTGCAGGTGGGCATCCGCGACTACTGCGACGACGAGGTGGAGTATGCAGCCTCGCAGGGTGGCAGGGTGGTGCAGTTCGACGACTACCTGCTCGCTGCCGAGCGATTCGAGGGATCCACTTGGGCCGAGCAGTGTGAGCGCATTGTGGCCCAGCTGCCCGAGAAGGTCTACGTGAGCTTCGACATTGATGGCTTGGCCTCCGAGTTGTGCCCCGGTACGGGCACTCCCGTTGCAGGAGGTCTCTCATTCCATCAGGCTGTCTATCTGCTCGACAGGGTGGTCCGCAGTGGCCGTCGCATCATCGGTTTCGATGTGGTGGAGGTGGTTCCCGGCGGCGAGGAGGATGAGTGGGATGCCAATGTGGGTGCGAGGATTCTCTTCCGCCTCTGTGGCTTGGCCCTCCGCAGCAACCCCAAGTAGCAATGGGGCCCCAACCCCGTCCCTCGCGAGGTGGCAACCTGCGGCGTGGCGCGGAGAATAATCTGTGGGGGTGGGGGTATAACATATTGATTAAATAGTTATATTTGCGCCGACTTTGCCTCCGAGGCAATTGTGAACAACCTACAATGGCAAAACCAAATAGACTAAATAACTAAACAACACACAATTATGAAAAAAATCCTTATCATCGCAGTTGCAGCTCTTGCAACCCTTTCTATGACTTCGTGTGGCGGCTCGCGCGCTATGAAGAACGACGTCGACACTCTCTCCTACGCTCTCGGTACCGACTTCGGCTACTCGCTCCAGAGGATGGTGAACACCATCGAGGCAGAGATGAATATGGACCTCTTCTTCGCAGGTGTGAAGGATGTTCTCGACGAGAATGTTGCCATCGAGCAGGATGAGGCTTTCGCCTTCCTTCGCAACTATATGAACGTTGTTAACCCCCAGAACGCTCTGCTCAACTCCGCTGCCTACCTCGAGGAGATCGCACAGATGGAGGGCGTGCAGAAGACCGAGAGCGGTCTGCTCTATCAGATCGTAAGCGAGGGTAACGGCGAGAAAAAAGCCACTCTCGACACCGACAAGGTGAAAGTTCACTACGAGGGTAAACTCCGCAACGGCAAGGTGTTCGACTCGAGCTATGAGCGTGGTGAGCCCGCAGAGTTCGCTCTCAATCAGGTAATTAAGGGCTGGACCGAGGGTATGAAACTCGTTGGCGAGGGTGGCGAGATCAAACTCTGGATCCCCGCAAACTTGGCCTACGGCGTGCGCGGCACCCGCGACGGCTCCATCGGCCCCAACCAGGCTATCACCTTCACCGTGGAGCTTCTTGAGGTTATCCCCACCGAGGCTGCCGAGTAGTGCTTCGGACCACAGATAATGTGACACTTTAGCGGAGGCGCACCACTATTTGGTGCGCCTCTTGTTTTGTGGGCCGAAAAAATGTAGTACCTTTGCCTACGCGGCCGTTGGCCCAGAGTATTAATCCCACCTCGCAACATCCCTATGAGCAACGCACCCCTCGCAGAACGACTCCGACCACAGAGCCTCGACGACTACATCGGGCAGAGCCACCTCGTTGGCACTGACGGTGTTATACGCCGCTTCGTGGAGAGTGGCAACATCCCATCGTTCATTCTGTGGGGACCCCCCGGAGTGGGTAAAACCACCCTCGCAAAGCTCGTGGCCCTCTCGCTCGGGCGCCAGATGTTCACCCTCTCGGCCATCGCCAGCGGAGTCAAGGAGGTGAGGGAGGTGATCGAGGCCGCCAAGAAGAGCCGCTTCTTTGGTGGGGCTGCCCCAATTCTCTTCATCGACGAGATTCACCGCTTCAACAAGGCCCAGCAGGATTCGCTCCTCGGTGCGGTGGAGCAGGGTGTCTTCACCCTCATTGGTGCTACCACCGAGAATCCCTCCTTTGAGGTCATCACTCCGTTGCTCTCCCGCTGTCAGGTCTATGTGCTTAAGGCTATGGACAATAGCGAGCTCGATACGTTGCTCCAACGAGCCATTACCAAGGATCGCATCCTTGCTCAACGCGGGGTGAGGGTGGAGCAGACCCACGCCCTGTTTGAGTTCTCGGGTGGCGATGCGCGCAAGCTGCTCAACATTCTCGACATCCTTGCCGGTGCATCTGCCGAGGGGGAGATTGTCATCAACGACGCCATCGTGACCGAGTGTCTGCAACAAAACATTGCCCTCTACGACAAGGGGGGCGAGCAGCACTACGATGTCATCAGCGCCTTCATCAAGAGTATTCGAGGGAGCGACCCCGATGCAGCCATCTACTACTTGGCCCGTATGTTGGCCGGAGGTGAGGATGTCAAGTTCATTGCTCGCAGGTTGGTCATCTCGGCCTCGGAGGATGTGGGACTTGCCAATCCCAATGCGCTGCTGCTGGCCAATGCCTGCTTCGACGCAGTCCACAAACTCGGTATGCCCGAGGCTCGCATACCGCTGGCCGAAGCAACGGTCTATCTGGCCACGAGCCCCAAGAGCAATTCGGCCTATATGGCCATAAATGAGGCACTTAGAGTTGTTGAACGCGACACGACAAATCGACCCGTACCACTCCACCTTCGCAATGCGCCCACAAAACTTATGGACCAACTCGGCTATGGAAAGGGCTACAAGTATGCCCACGACTACGAGGGACATTGGGTGGAGCAGGAGTTTATGCCTGCGGGCTTGGAGGGGCGCAAGTTCTATGAGCCGCAGCACAAACGAGAGCACGATGCAATGGCCTGGAAGGAGGCACTCAAGCAGAAGTAGCGCGCACGTAGAAGGCGTTGCCTAATTAGTAAATACAAAGAGAAAGGGGAACCCGTGTGGGTTCCCCTTAGTTTTGTTTTACAATTATATGATGTTGTAATTCAGTGCATTGCAGCCTACTGCTACAGCAGTTTTGTCACCTCGTCTTGATACTTGCGCGAAATAGGGATGGGCTCCAAACCCATCTCGTTGAGCTCCGCAACCACCATTCCCGATGGCTCCTTGCGAATCATCTTGACGTGGCTAGGATTCAGGAAGTAGGAACGGTGGCAACGCACCAATCCGTGGCGGACCATCTGCTCCTCCAGAGCCCTCATCGACGAACGCAGAACAAACTTTTTTGTGCGCTCGCCATCGGCGTAGTGGATGTTGACGTAGTTCTCCTCGGAGCGCAAAAAGATGATGGCCGAGGAGTCGATAACGAACTTAAGTTTCTGATACTCATCGTGGAACTTCACAAGTGCCGTGCTGTCGACCTCCTCGTTACCGAGCGATGCGGTGTGCAACTCCAGGCATAGATAGAGGAGTGCGTAGGGGTAGATGGCAATGCCGAACAATCGGCTGCACACTCTGCCAACATACTCAAAGTAGGTGGCATCGCCTGCGTCCATTAGTGTGGCATAGAGGGCCCCAAAGAGCGAGGCAACCACAACCTCCCCAAGGCACCACACTGCATAGCCCAATCTCGAGGGCGCCATCTTGTGGCGCAGCAGGTAGAGCAGTGTGCGAGTGATGGCCACCGAGCCCAGCAGGATGCAGTAGAGTATGGTGATGTTGAATGTGTAGTCCACCCCGCCGATGTCCAATGCCTCGGCAATTCCAAAGGGGCGGTAGAGGATTGTGAATACAAAGGAGAAGAGTGGCACGATGAGGATGTGTGCCACGGTGCTCATTCCTCCGAGCAGGGTTTTCAGTCGTTTTTCCATTGTTGTTTTGTCACCTTAATGGTAGGGACAAATATACAACTTTTTCGTCATTTATCCCTAATTCGCCAATTTTATCCCTAAATAGCTCGTTTTATCACTATCCACTCATCCCTATCACCTTTTTTCACCTTCCTTTGGGTGGGGCACTACTTTTGCAGCCGAAAACCACAAAACATCCATTTGAAAACATCCTTTCCGACTATGAAAATCGTTGCACTCGGCGACTCCATCACCAAAGGAGTGGTGCTCTCGGCCGACCACAACTACACTACGCTCGACCACAACTTCACGCAAATTGTTGCCAACTCGCTCGGTGCCGAGATTGAAAACTACGGCAAGTTTGGCTCCACCATCACTTTTGGTCACCACCTGCTCCAGCGCCACGCATCCGAGGTCTCCGCGGCCGACTACACTCTCATCGAATATGGCGGCAACGACTGCGACTTCTATTGGAAGCGCATTGCCCTCGATCCCGATGGCTCCCACCGTGCAAAGACCACTCTCGAGGAGTTTCGTGAGCTCTATGTTTCGCTCGTTGAGAGGGTGCGTACCCTTGGTAGTAGGCCCATACTCCTCTCGCTACCTCCCATTGGTTCAAGTAGTTACTTCTCCTTTGTGTGTCGCGCCCTCACCGACGACAATCGCTCCAACATCCTCCGATGGATGGGTGGCGACGTGGAGGCCATTGGGCGTTGGCACGACTCCTACAATAGGGTCGTCTTTGAGGTGGGCGAGCAGACCTCCACTCCCGTCATAGACGCCACACGCCCCTTCTACACCCACGCCGAAGGGTTCGATTCGCTCCTCTGCACCGACGGAATCCACCCTAACGGTGAGGGACACCGAATAATTGCCGAGGCCATTGTTGGTTCCGGTGCGCTTGCATAAACGATTGAGCTACAATTCTTTGTGTGCGCCTGAGGATAGCTTCAACCCGTTGGCAACCTTTGGCACTCTGTTTGCACTCGCTTCGTAGTTCTACCAATTTTGTTTCGACTATGGAAAAGAATTTTTTGCAGGCTATGGAGCACCGTCGCTCCATCTATACGCTCGGTTGCAAGTGCAATGTGAGCGTGGAGCAGATTGCCGACCTACTTGAGCGCACAATCCTTGCAGTGCCCTCGGCTTTCAATGGCCAAACCACTCGTATTGTGTTACTTATGGGCGCCCATCACTACGATTTTTGGGAGATTGTCAAGCACACTCTCGCCGAACGAATCCCTCCCGCGGCGATGGCAAAGACCAGGGAGAAGATCGACGCCAGCTTTCAGTCGGGCTGCGGCACAGTGCTCTTCTTCGAGGAGCATAAAATCGTCGAACAGCAACAGCGCGACTTCCCCATCTATGCCGAGGCTATGCCCATCTACAGTCAGCACACCTCCGCTATGCACCAATTTGCAGTGTGGTGTCTGCTGGAGGATATGGGCTTTGGGGCTTCGTTGCAGCACTACAATCCGCTGATTGATAGTAGGGTAGCGGAGCGATGGAGTCTGCCTCCATCGTGGCGTCTTGTTGCCCAAATGCCCTTTGGCACTCCGCTTTCCAAGCCCGAGCCGCGCCAGCAGCACCTCCCCCTCTCCGAGCGCCTCCTGATTTTCTCGGATTAGCGGCTGTGTGATATGCGCGATGTGCGCTCACCATTGAGTAATGCGTTGTAGCGTACAATAAAACCCCTGCCAAGCATCTTGGCAGGGGTTTTTGGCGGTTGGTGCAAGGGCACCGAAGGTCATACCTAATATTACATACGCTCGGGAACCTCAATGCCCATAAGGCTCATACCATAGCCGATGGTGGCGGCCACAACAGAGCTGAGGGCCACGCGGAATTGGCGTACATCCTCCCTCTCCTCGCGCAGGATGGAGTGGTCGTGGTAGTAGCTGTTGTACATCTTGGCCAGGTCGTAGACGTAGGCACCGATGATGCTGGGCGAGTAGCTGGCACCTGCCTGAAGCACCGTCTGGGGGAAGTCGGCGAGGTATTTCACCAGCTCCACCTCCTCGGCAATGAGCTCCACCCTGCCGTCAAACGAGGTGGTCATACCCATCTCGGCAGCCTTGCGGAGCACCGAGCGGATGCGGGCATAGGTGTACTGAATGAAGGGGCCTGTGTTGCCATTGAAGTCGATACTCTCGCGGGGATTGAAGAGCATAGTCTTCTTGGGATCCACCTTGAGGATGAAGTACTTGAGTGCGCCGAGGCCCACGATGTGTGCGATGGCGTCCTGCTCCTCGGGGCTCATACCGTCGAGCTTGCCGAGCTCCTCGCTCATCTCGCGTGCGGTGGTCACCATATCCTCAATGAGGTCGTCGGCATCCACCACGGTGCCCTCCCTCGACTTCATCTTGCCCTCGGGCAACTCCACCATACCATAGGAGAGGTGGAAGATGTCGTCGCTCCACTCGTAGCCCATCTTCTTGAGCACAAGTTTGAGCACCTGGAAGTGGTAGTTCTGCTCGTTGCCCACAACGTAGATGATGCCGTCGAGGCTCTCGTCGCGCTGGCGGCTGAGTGCGGTGCCGAGGTCCTGGGTCATATAGACGCTGGTGCCGTCGCCACGCAGCAGCAGCTTCTCGTCGAGGCCGTCGGCGGTGAGGTCGATCCACACCGAGCCATCCTCGCGGCGGTAGAAGACACCCTTCTCCAAACCCTCGGCCACGATGTCCTTGCCGAGCAGGTAGGTCTGCGACTCGTAGTAGACCTTGTCGAACGATACACCCATAGCCTTGTAGGTGGCGTCGAAGCCCTCGTAGACCCAGCCGTTCATACGCTCCCAGAGACCATAGACCTCGGGGTCGTGGGCCTCCCACTTCTGGAGCATCGTGCGAGCCTGCTGCATAATGGGGGCCTCCTTCTTGGCCTCATCCTCGCTCATACCCTGCTCCACGAGAGCTTTCACCTCGGCCTTGTAGTGTTTGTCGAACTCCACATAGTATTTGCCCACCAGGTGGTCGCCCTTCATACCGCTACTCTCGGGGGTCTCACCCTCTCCATAGAGCTGCCAAGCGAGCATACTCTTGCAGATGTGGATGCCACGGTCGTTGACCAAGTTGGCCTTGATGACGCGATAGCCACACGCCTCGAGAATCTGAGCCACGGAGTAGCCGAGCAGATTGTTGCGGATGTGTCCGAGGTGGAGGGGTTTGTTGGTGTTGGGCGAGGAGTACTCCACCATCACGGTTTTGCCATTTGCGGGGGCTTTGCCGAAGTTGTCGGTGGCGGCAATCTTGCGGAACTCCTCGAGCCAGAAGTCGGCCTTGAGTTGGATGTTGAGGAAGCCCTTGATGGTGTTGGTGCTCTCCACGAGGGGGCACTCGGCTGCCAGAGCCTCGCCAATCTCGGCGGCGGTGGCGTCGGGCGACTTGCGACTGCGCTTGAGCAGGGGGAATACTACGAGGGTGTAATCTCCGGTGAACTCCTTGCGGGTCTTTTGGAGCTGAAGCTGGAGTCCCTCGAGGGGGCCGTAGAGCTTCTCAACGGTGGCCGTTACGGCGCTGAGGATTGTCTGTTCGATGGTCATTGTGCTATAATTGTTTTGATTATTTCCATTGTTTAGAGCGCAAATATAACTATTTTTGGGGCAAAATTCAATCACAGTGAAAATAGGTAGTATAGATTTTGGCGAAAAGCCTCTCTTTTTGGCCCCAATGGAGGATGTCACCGACCCCTCGTTTCGCCAACTCTGCAAGGAGTTTGGCGCCGATATGGTGACCACCGAGTTTGTCTCCTCCGACGGACTCTTCCACGGAGCCGAGAAGACCTTCCGCAAACTCAATGTGTCGGACGGCGAGCGACCCGTGGCCATCCAGATCTACGGCCACCTCATCGAACCTATGGTGGAGGCCGCCAAGCTGGCCGAGAGAGCCAACCCCGACGTTATCGACATCAACTTCGGATGCCCGATGAAGAAGATTGCAGGCCGAGGTGCAGGTAGCGGAATGATGAAGGATGTGCCCCTGATGGTGGAGATGACCCGCCAGATTGTGGAGGCCGTCAGGCTCCCCGTTACGGTCAAGACAAGGCTCGGTTGGGACGACGAAAACAAGAATATCGAGGAGATTGCCGAGCGACTGCAAGACGTTGGCATTCAGGCACTCACCATCCACGGCCGCACCCGTTCGCAGATGTATCGTGGCGAGGCCGATTGGAGCCTCATTGGCAAGGTGAAGAACAATCCCCGCATCCGGATTCCCATCATCGGCAACGGCGATGTGACCACGGCCGAGAGGGCTGCCGAGTGCTTCGATAGGTATGGTGTGGACGCAGTGATGATTGGCCGCGCCACCTATGGCCGCCCCTGGATTTTCCGCGAGTGCAAACACTTCATTCAGACGGGCGAGCTGCTCCCACAGCCTTCTGTGCCTGAGAGGGTGGCCATTGCCAAGCACCACTTGGACCTCTCGCTGGCGGCCAAGGGCGACTTCGTGGGCATCATCGAGATGCGCCGCCACTTCTCCAACTACTTCAAGGGGTTGCCCGACTTCAAGCAGACGAGGATGAAGCTCGTGACAAGCTACGACCCCGAGGAGATCCGCGCCCTGCTCGACTACACCGCCGAGCGTTGGGCCGACTACGACTTCTCGACCACCATCCCCGCGCCACTCTCACACGACATCTAAGGGGATGACAAACTCCTCATCAACAGACTAATACCACACAAAATTTCCCAATATGAAAGGCGCTCTGACCATAGGAATGTTGCTGCTCTCGAATGTCTTTATGACCTTCGCGTGGTATGGCAACCTCAAATTGCGCGATATGAATGGGGGCAAAGACCCCTTCCCACTCTTTATCATCATCCTGCTCAGCTGGGGTGTGGCCTTCTTTGAGTATTGCCTCACCATCCCTGCCAACCGCATAGGTTTCGTGGGTGGCGGCGGTCCTTTCTCACTCTTCCAACTGAAGATTATCCAGGAGTGCATCTCGCTGGTGGTCTTCACAGTGTTGGCCCTCGCGCTCTTCAAGACCGAGACCTTCCGTTGGAACTACGTCGTCTCCTTTGTGTTGATTCTCTTGGCGGTCTACTTCGCCTTCAAGAAGTAGGAGGAGCGGAGAGGGAGGATGTGGTTGTGGCGAACGGACCACAACTCGTGCACCCTTATGCAAAGAATTGTCATTATGATTAGATTCAGACACATACTGTTGGCATTGCTACTCCTCGCCACCACAACCCTTGGCGCGAGGGCCCAGAGTGGCGGGCTCTGGCTGGGTGTGCGTGCGGGGCACAATGTTGTATTCGGTGGTTTTTCGGCACTCCACGTTAGGGCCATCCAGAGGTTTGCCGACAACCTCGCGGTCGATGCGGGCGTGCAGTACAACACCATCGGACGAACCGCAGTGGAAGCACGCCCAAGCTATTCCCTTGAGTTCGCTTGGGGCCGTGTGTCGGCCGAAGCTCTGCTTGCATTTGCCAATCAGACCTCCATCAACACCCTCTCGGCAGGTGTGGGAGCCGGCCTCTCCACGAGGTGGGTGGGGGCCAAAGTGGGTTGCTACTATAGGATGTTTGGCGGCCAAGGCGGGCAGATTGTGGAGCCCCTCAACCTCTACTATGAGTTTTCCGCCAATCTGCTTCCCCGTAGGGAGGAGTGGAAGCTCCAGCTGCTGGCAACCAACTGCGAGATGTTTGAGATCGAGAGACACTATCAGCCCACCTTCATCGTGGAGTGCCACCACAATCCCAACTCGGCCCTCGGCATATCCTTTGGCCTGGGGTGCAAACCTGCAGGAATGTTCAACCTATCGGCCGACTACTATCAGTCGTTCGCAAAAATGGAGGTGTCATACAGATGGTAAGGCGTTTGTTTCCAATAGTTTTGTGTCTGCTCGGCTGTGGTTGCAGTCAGCTGGATATCAAGGGCTTTGTGATGCCCACAGGTGATGGCGTGCAGTTGCGCTTTGAGCAATCTGTGGCGATGAACGAGGGGCTCAAGGCCGCCACTGTCGAGGCCGAGGAGAACTACCTCTTCTATGCGGCTGCCGACCCACACATCTACCACACCCAGAATAACGTGGGACTCTTCAACGATGCTTTCCGCAACGACGGTGGCGCCTCGTTTGGAGTCATCCTCGGCGACTGCACGGATGTGCGCAACAACCTGCCCAACTATCTCCGCGCACTCGCATTCGACCCACAGAGGCACACCTACGACCACAAAATATTCCACATTCTCGGCAACCACGATGTCTACTTCAACGGTTGGGTCGACTTCAAGAGGCTCATAGGCCCCTCGGTCTATTGGTTTGAGGTTGCTTTTCCCGAGGGTAAAGACCTCTTCATCTCTCTCGACACCGCCACGGGCACTCTCGGTAGGGACCAAACAGAGTGGTTCAGGAGCTTCTTGGCAAGCAATCGCAGCAACTATCGCCACTGCTTCATACTCACCCATATGAATCTCTTCTACACCGACGGCTCCCAGCGCACCTCGGGCAATATGCCCATTGAGGAGACCTTCGCACTTGTCGATTTTCTGGGCCGCCAGCGAGTGACCCTCGTGTTGCAGGGACACGACCACCACCGTGAGGAGCTCTCCTATGGGGGTGTGGAGTATAGGGTGCTGGGTGCAATTGCCGACAAGGCCGACGATCCGGAGTACCTGAAGGTGAATGTGTCGCCCCAGGGTGTTGAGTTGGAGTGGCAGTACATCACTCAATAGGCTCTGTGGGGGGAGGTGAGTGGCCACATATATAAATAGGTATTCGGCCTCGCTTGCCCCAATGATTTATCTCCCAACCCAAGAACATATAACAACAAAAACATATATCTATGAACAAACCAACTCTCCTTGTGCTTGCAGCAGGTATGGCTTCGCGCTACGGCTCCCTCAAGCAGATCGATGGCGTGGGCCCCAATGGTGAGGCCATCATCGACTACTCCATCTACGATGCAGCTCGTGCAGGCTTCGGCCGCGTGGTCTTTGTCATCCGCGAGGCCTTTGCCGAGACCTTCATGGCCGCCTTCACCCCCGAACGTTTCGGCGGTGCCATCGAGGTAGACTTCGTCTATCAGGAACTCCACAAACTCCCCGAAGGATTTGCTGTGCCCGAGGGTAGGGTGAAACCCTGGGGTACGAACCACGCCATAATGATGGGTGCCGAGGTTATCGATGGTCCCTTTGCGGTGATCAATGCCGACGACTTCTACGGCTACGACGGATTCCGCACTATGGCCGACTATCTCCGCTCGCTCCCCGAAGGAGCAGAGGGCACCTACTGTATGGTGGGCTACAAACTCGCCAACACCCTCAGCGACTATGGCACCGTGTCGCGCGGAGAGTGCGTGGTCGACGAGGAGGGCTACCTCACGGGTATGACCGAGCGTCTGGGTGTGCGTCGCACCGAGGATGGGGGTGTGGTCTACGACTCCGAGAACGGTCCCCAGAGGATCGACGAGCAGGCCACCGTGTCGATGAATATGTTTGGCTTCACGCCCGACTATTTCAGGCGCAGCGAGCTGCTCTTCCGCGACTTCCTCAGCAAAGCAGAGAATATGGAGAACCTCAAGAGCGAGTTCTACATCCCTATGGCAGTCAACCACTTCATTGCCGACGGTAGCGCTCGTTTGAGGGTGCTCAGTTGCGACTCGCAGTGGTTTGGCGTCACCTACAAGGAGGACAAGCCCGAGGTGGTGGCGCGCATTGCGGCACTCATTGAGGCGGGTGAATATCCTGCGACCCTGTTTCGCGGATAGGCCCGTCGGTGGCATCATTGCCCACAAAAGAGAACTCCTCCGCACTTCGACGGAGGAGTTCTCTTTTATTGTCTGTGAGGGGTGTCAATTTGCCGTCACGAACGACCATCGGGCCCACGATTGCCTAAAACATCTTGGCCTTCAGAGGGATGGTGACACCAAAGGCAAGGTTCACGGAGTTCTGACTCAGAGGAATGGGGGTGGCGCCTCCATTGGCGGTGCCATACTTGAAGGTGAAGTAGTCGGCACCCACAAAGATGTTCACCAACGAGGAGTGGAGGTTGATGGCCGCACCAGCAACGCCCACAGAGTTGACCACCGAGTAGCTCGCCGAGAGGGAGAGGCTGGGGGTGGGACGGAGGGTTATGGAGGCTCCAATGGAGTTCCAAGTGCGGTTGTCGTAGAACTTCTTGTTCCACAGCGCGCCCAGGCCCACGAGGTCGTTCAGGAGGTTGTATTCCAAACCCACCACAAGGCTCGAGTGGAGCGCGCGGCGTCCCTCGGTAGTCTCCGAGGTGGTGCGGAGAACGATGTTCTCGGGGTTCTCTACCTTCACCTCGTTGTTCTCGAAGTCGTAGCCATTGAAGGCAAAGGTGACGTTGTCCACGGTGGCGCAGAAGGAGTTCTGTGCGTTCCAAGCATTGAAGCCGAGGTCGTTGATGGCTGCCGAGAGGCGGATCTGCTCGTCGCGGAAGGTCCACTCAATGCCCGCATCGAAGGCCACGCCCACGCTACGGATGAGCGAGGGGTCGAAATTGTTGATGTCGGTGAGGTGGTTGACAAACTTTTCCATAGTAACCTCGCCCGTCATATCCTGGAAGTTGTAGCCGGCAATGTTGCTCTCAAAGGTGCCTGCGAGGTCGGCGCGGTAGCTCTCCTCACCAATCTCAATGTCCAAGCGGTCGATCTTGGCAGAGATGTTGGCCAGGCCAAGGAGGACTTTGGCACGGAAACCGAGGGTGAATACATCCTGCACGGGGAAGGTGTAGCCGAGCGAGGTCTCCACGAAGTTGCTGGTCTCGATGCCCATATTCGAGATGTTGTAGCTACCCTTGGAGAGGGTCTTCGTCAGGGCAAAGAAATCCTTGGGGATGTCGATGTTGGTCTCCGAGCGCAGGCGCAAGCCCAACGACCAGAAGCCGCCGCTGAAGTAGTTGCCAATGGAGAGGATGTTGCTGTTCAATCCCAGCTCCATATTGTTCATATCGGGCAGGCGGTTGAGGAACTGCTCGGCGGTGACGCTCTTGTGCATATAGGTCACCACGCCGTTGCCCTCGCCATTGGGGAAGAAGAAGTTCTCGGCGGAGAGGAAGTTGGTCTCGATGTTGGCGTAGGAGTCACCCACGACGGGGAGTGCGAAGTAGCCTCGATTGGGGGAGAGTGCGGGGTTGAGTTCGTAGCGTTGTGTGGAGCCGTTCATAAAGTAGGCCGAGCGCAACTGTGCCTCTGCGGCGGTGGAAGCGAGCAGGGCGATGGTCAGCAGGGCTGCTATGTAGATTCTGCGTTTCATATCTTGTGTCAATCTTTTGTCTGTCCGTAGTTTCTTTTTTGTCTCATCTGCATTTACTCGGGGGACTACTCCTCGGTGGGGGTGTTCTCCTCATTCTCGGGCTTTTCGCCCTCCTCGTTGAGTTCCTCATCCTCGGGCTCATCGGGGAGGAAGGCGCCGAGGTCTACGGTGATGCCCTTGTCGAGCAGCAACGAGAAGGAGGCCTCCACATATTGGTCGGGCTTCAGGCCGCCACCTGCGAGAGTGGTGCCCTCGAAGGTGCAACGCAACTTGTTGATTTTGGCCACCTCGGCGAAGGTGGTGCTACCCTCGGCAGGGGTGATGGTGAGTTGTACGGAGGGGGAGGAGGCGGTGGGCTCGGCTGTGGTGGAGCCCTCGATGGAGCCGTTGGTGGTGGCCACGATGCTCTCAATGGGGTTGCCCTCGGCATCGAGAGGTTCGACACCCACCGAGAGATTGATGGGGAGTGTGCTCGTGCCGTGGATGTTGAGGGTGATGCTCTCGACGGTGGCCTCAATGGAGGCGAGTTCGGAGAGGTCGATATCCTCAACGATGGTGGTGTAGGCTATGTGGCCATCCTTGCTCTCGCTGAAGCAGAGGTCGGCACCCACGGTGTACTCCACAGCGAAGGTGTACTCATCGCGGAGAAGGAGCTGGCTGGGCAGTGTCTGGTTCACCTCGGCGTCGAGCGAGACCACAATGCTCTCGGGCAGGGAGCCGATGAGCTCCATAAGGCCCTCGACCCTGTGGTACTGATTGTTGGGATCGGCACTATCGGGGATTACGGCATCCTCGGTGACGATGTGGATGCAGGTGGTGGTGGGGCTCTCCCAAACGGCGCGTGGGATGCGGATAGTGGGTGAGGCGATGGTGGCAACCTCTGCGCCATCCTTCATCGCTGCGATGTGAATCACGGCGTCGATGTCCACACCGATGGGGTTGGTGATGGCAAACTCGATATTGGGGGAGGCGATGTTGAGCTCCATATCCAGCCCATCGAGCTCCTCGCCAAACTCACCGATGGTTATCTCCACGGGCTCCATAAGATCGCCAAAGTCGGCTTCCACCACACCCTCCACACTACTTATGGCGATGTCGTCGATGGTAACAATGGGGGTGATGGTGAGGGGCTCGGCAGAGGTGTCGATGGTGGCCACGCTATCCTTGGCTATGAAAGCAGTGGCTTTGAGTCCAATGGTGCCGTCGAGGACAATCTGGCCATTCTCGATGGGCAGGAAGCTAAGGCCGTAGATGAGCAGGTCGAGCAGCGGGGTCACCTCACCGTTGTTGAGGGTGAGCGACTCGATGGAGAGCACTCCCTCGGAGGTGTAGTTCCAACCGTCGGGCACCCTGATGTCGAGGTAGGTGGGGAGGGTGAGCTCCACATCCTTCAGCTCGAGAGTCTGGAGAGGCGAACCCTCAATGCCGAGGTCGATGGAGATGGCGGGCTTGCTCTTTGCATCGGAGGCAGTGGCCACCGAGACATAGTCGATGCGCTTGATCTCCTCGGGAATGGCGATTCTCTCGGAAATCTCCTCCGTGAAGGCTATCTCGTGGGCAATTTCGTTGGTGAAGATCAGGGCGTCGCTGATGCTAAGCTGCGAGTGGAGGTCCACCCTGGGGTAGCCCTCAATGGCGCCCGCCTTGAGGTTGCCCGAGAAGGAGAGGTCGTAGCTGACGCTCTCGTCGATAATCAGGGCGTGGTCATCGCCAATCTCGAGGTGGCCCATAGTGAGACTCTTGATGATGAACTCCACGGCGAGAGAGGAACTCTCCACGGGGTAGTTGCTGATGGTGAAGTGGTTGGGGGTCTGGGAGTCGTCGGAGGCGGTGATGGTGATGTGGTCGGCCATAGGGTCGTCATCAACAATCTCGAGGGTGAATCCTGCGGGGAGCTCCACGTTGAGCTTCTCGATGGTGCGGTTGTCGGTCACCGAGGCCAAGCCGGCCAAATTCACGTCGAGCTTCAGGAGCACGCCCTCGCCATCGGTGCCGAAGTGGACCTCCTGGACGGCGGCCACCTGCTCGGGCAGGGTGATTTTGTAGGCGGTGTCGAACCTCCTGGTCTCGTAGGTCATCTCCACCCTCTGACCAATGAGCGGAAACCACTCGGGAATCTCCACCATACCGTCCAGCTGCTCGGGCAACGAGAGCACCTCGCTCATATTGAAGGGAGGGAAGGAGGTGTCGAGTGCGCCGTAGAAGTCGTTTGTGATGGGCTGAATGGCGGGGATGAGTCCGGAGATGGTGGGGATGGTGCCGAGGGTGGCGGTGTACTCATAGGAGCCGGAGTAGCCGAATCCGTAGTAGCCATTCTCGGTGGTCTCGAGTCCCGACTCTTTGAGCAGGTCGGAGAGTTTGATGGGGCCTGTTTGACCCACGGGAATCACGATGCCTTCGGTGTCGCCGACGGTCACTTCGAGGGATATGTTGTCGAAGTTGTAGTCGGTGTTGCAGGCCGCTACCACGAGTGGCAGGGCGAGCATCAGGAGTGTGCGGTAGAATTGTCTCATAACGCAGTGGTTTTATGGTTGTTTTTTGTTCGTTTTTTTGCAGTTGTGATGGGGAATGGGTGTGGCCTCACCACTCCGTGGCCCTTGTTGGTGGCACGGGATATATCCCCAAATTCGGGATAAATATACAAATTTTATTTTATATATGGGTGTACACCCCCTTTTTTCTTTCCTCATAGGGGTGTGTGGGGTTGAGGTGGGTGTGGGTGCAGTTGTGGGTGTTGGAGGTTGGGCGGAGGATTATTTTTCCAACGGGAGTGAGTCGACAACGCGGCGTAGGTGGCGGGTGTCGAGGTGGGTGTAGATTTCGGTGGTGGAGATGGTTGCGTGGCCGAGCATCTCCTGCACTTGTCGGATGTCGGCACCTCCCTGGAGCAGATGGGTGGCAAAACTGTGGCGCAGGGTGTGGGGAGAGATGCTCTTCTCTATGCCCGCAGCTCGGGCCGAACGCTCCACGATGTTGAAGATGCTCATTCGGGTGAGTCGCCCACCCGCTTGGTTGAGGAAGAGTGCCTCGCCCGACTTCTCGCTCACAGAACCACCGCGCGTGGCAAGGTAGAGTTTTAGTTGCCTCCTGGCCTCGGGACTCATCGGCACATAGCGGCTCTTGTTGCCCTTGCCCGTAACGCGGACAATCTCCTCCTTCCAATAGATGTCGCTCAGGTTGAGCCCCGTAAGTTCCGAGACCCTCAGGCCACAAGAGTAGAGCATC
>JAFPBB010000042.1 GCA_017390585.1 Tidjanibacter sp.
ATTTGCTCGACGTTGTAATAACGATAGCCTGTCCACTCGTCTACTTCGCAGGGAAATAGCAACCCTTTTTGTTCGTAGTGGCGCAGAGTCTTAACTGTTACTTGCATCATCTTTGAGAACTCTCCGATTTTTAACTTTGTTAATTTACTCATAATCGTACGATTCATTTGCTAGCGAGTGCAAAGTTAATATATGCCCTTAGGGACGAGTCAAGAGAAAAATGAAATATTTTCAGCAGAAAATTAAAAATAGGCAATATTATATGTCGCACTTGTATTGGGTCCTATTTTAGACTACATAGAAGATTACACGCCAAAAATTAATTAGAGTTAAAACGATTTTATAAGCAAAGTCGTTTCACAATACAAAAGAATAATATCTTGTGTATGAACAAATTCGGCGGTAAAAATAATTCACCGCCGAAAAAGTGCAACCCAGGGGCTTCCTCTTTCATTTTGCAGTGGGCACGGCGAAGATTACCACCAGAGAACCAATGACACCTGCGGCCACAACTATCCAATCCACTATCGTCGAATCGATAAACACCACCACCGAGCAGGTAATCATAGCCGCCATCAGAGCCACTACATAGAGTTTGGATAGTGGGCGCATACCTCCGCGTTTGTGGTAGTTGCGGATGTAGATGCCCAAGCGGGAGCCAAGCAACCACTGCTGCAACTTTGCAGAGGAACGATAGAAAAACCACGAGGCTGCAAGCAGCAATGGGGTGGTGGGCAGGCCGGGAACCGCAATTCCCACCGTGCCTATGGCTACGCAAATGCAACCCAACAAGATGTATATTTTCCGTTTCAATGGTAGTTGTGTTTTTGCTAAATCCAACAATTATTTCAGACCACCTGCACAACTTGCTCGAGGGAGATGTACCACAAGTAGCCTCGCACTGAGGTGTAGCCCATCCCTTGTAGTAGCGATGCATAGCGCTCAATTTGTTGGCGATGGGTGTCGCTCTGGGCGAGTCCGAACTTGTAGTCCACCACGACGGCCTCGTTGCCGCGCGTCATAACCCTGTCGGGGCGCCAACTGCGACCTCCCTCAATGATGTCGCGCTCGCCGTGGACTTCCTCCCAACTGCCGTCGAACCACTCCGCAACGCAGGGGTCCTCGAGTGCTTTGTCAATCTGTCTACCCACCTCTTCGGCCTCATCCGCGGAGATGATTCCGTCTGTAATTCCCTGTGTGAGTTGATATTCTATATCCTCTCGGGTAATGGCGTGTTCCATTGCTCGGTGCATCACTATGCCGTAGTCTCGTGGAGCAAGGTGTGTGCCTTCGCTCTCCTCGTCGTAGCGTTGATGATTGTAGCGCACAGCAATTTTTTGACTTGGCGAGTGGGTGTTGAATGTCGAGAGCGAGGGCGTTGTGCGTTCCTTGGCCTTGAATGTTATGGGCTTGCCCAACTCATACATCTCTCCCTCCTTCAGCTCTACGAAATCAGCAATAATGGATCCCACTCCGCTCTTGCTTGGCACGAAAATATGCAACTCCCCGACGGCTCTGGTTACTGCCACATAGAGAGTGTTGAGCGAGTCGATGGCAGCGAGGGTCATCTCTTGATAGTAGCTGTGAGAGAAGATGCTCTCGGCCATATCCGAGTTGTAGCTCACCGGGAAGCGGGTGATGCGTTGCGAGAGGGGCTCATTGGGCTGAGCCCAGAAGATGGAGTTGGTCTTGGGGGAGAGCGACCAACTGCCATAGGGGATGATTACTGCGTTGAAACCGAGACCTTTGGACTTGTGAATGGTCATAATGGTTATGGCATCCGTATCCTTGGGTAGCGACACTGACTCCGAGGCCCCGTGGTCGTTCCACCACTTGACAAACAGTGCAGTGTCGGCAATGTTGGAACTGCAGTAGGTGATGATCTGATTGTGGAGTGCTTGGAGATAGGGTATCTCTCCCGAAGAGGCGATGTTGGGGAAGTGGAGCATCAACTCGTTGAAAGTCTCCTCGGGTTGGAGGAGTGCAAGCGAACGGATGAAATCCTCCTCTTCGGCAGAGAGAGCCTCTTGGTAGGGACGCTCGAAGTAGCCGTTGTAGAGCGCTTTTGCAACCTTGTCGTCGGGATTGGTGGCGAGGGTCATTGTGGCAATCACAAAGCGCACGGCCGACGATGCGCTTATGGCGAGTGCCTCCTGGGTGACCACATCAAAGATGTAGCGTTGGTCCCTCTGGGGGTTGTTTTTGTACTTGAGTATCTCCGTAGCAATCTCGGCAGCCTCGTTGTTGGTGCGTACGAGCACAGCAATGTCGCTTGCTCTATATCCTCTCTGCTGCAACTCCTCGATGCGACGAATTGCAGGGTGGATGGCCTCCTCTTTCTTGTCGTATCCGAGAACGGTCACATAGCCATTCTCCACCCCCTTTTTGAGGTTTTGTGCGTGATCCTTGTAGGCTGTACCCACCATAGATGATAGTTGGTCGGCCAAAGTGGGGGTGATGAATCCGCCATCGCGGGCTTTCCCAAAGGCGTCGCCCAGACTCTGCCTCACACTCCCCACGGCAAACTCCGTGAGGTTGTTGTTGAACTCCACCACCTCACGAGAACTGCGGCGGTTGACGTCGAGATTCTCGCTGGTGACCTCCTCAAATGCCCTGTGTACGTCGTAGGCGAGGAGGCTCCAATCGCCACCCCTCCAGCGGTAGATGGATTGCTTGACGTCACCCACGAGCAAAACGGGGCTTCCTGCCGATTGGGCCACCGCATTGTGGAGAAGCGGCACAAAGTTGTTCCACTGCATCGTGGAGGTGTCCTGAAACTCGTCAATCATATAGTAATCGTAGCGGTTGCCTGCCTTCTCATAGATGAAGGGTGCGTCGTTGTCCGCAACGAGGGCTGCGATGAGTTCACCCACGTCGGAGATGGGAAGAATGTCGCGCTCCTGGCATATCTGCTCGATGCGAGTGCGGAGGTCGGCAAGGAGTGCAAAGTCGCGGTAGTGGGCCGAGAGAATCTTGCGATTGTTGTTGGCAATGGCTGTGGCGGGATAGATCTCCACAAGTCGCGCAACGATGCGGCCAAACTCACCAGCCAGGGAGTCGATGATGGAATAGGAGGGGAGCTTGCCCGCTTTGTGCCACTCGCCACCGAGTGCATTGAGGGCTGCCGGGGTGGGTGCAACTATCTCTCCGGCAGCAACTTTCTGAATGTAGGTGGCCACTCCCGACCTAGCTCCGCCCTTGAAGTCTCCTGCCGTAAGTCCGTGGCTGTCCATCAGTGCGACAAACTTCTTTGCTTCGGCCTTGTAGTCGGCCACTGCCTTTTTGCCCTGGGCAATGAAGGTGGCGATGATGGATTCGAGCTCGGGCTTGTCTTGGGCCGATATGCGGGAGTGTTTGTACTCCTCTTTGAATAGCTCTTTGCCGAGAGATGTGATACCCTTCTTGATGTTCCAAGTGGAGCCGTCGCTGATGTTGTCGCCGATGTAGTTGCTCACCCACTTGTAGAGGCTTTTGTCCTCGGAGACCTGCTCGAGCATAAGGTCGGCGGCTTCGTCGAGGATGGTGTCGCTCTTGAGTTCCAAGCTAAAATTGAGGTCTACGCCGATCTCCTTGATGAAAGCCCTCATCACACGCTGGAAGAACTTGTCGATGGTCATCACCGCAAAGTTGTTGTAGTCGTGGAGGATGAGGTTGCGGGCGAGGGTGGCCTGCTTGCGGACTTCCTCGGGGGTGTAGCCGCGCTTGGCAATCTCTTCGTCGAGGTCGCACTCTTCGCCAATGGCGAGACTGTTGAGTCGTGAGAGGATGCGGCCTTTTAGCTCGTCGGTGGCCTTGTTGGTGAAGGTCACGGCGAGTATGTGTCGGTAGTTGTACGGCTCATCGAGGAGGGTACATATATATTTGAGTGCCAAGCGGAACGTCTTGCCCGAACCTGCCGAGGCGCTGAGTATCTCTACTTTTCCCATCGGATTGATGTGTTTTTTTTGAAGGATAAAGGTAGGAATTATTTGTTGTACTTGCAAAAAAATCCTACCTTTGGGATATGCAAAAGTTTCTTGAATCAGTAGCTGCCGACTTGTGGCAGCGTTGGGGTGAACAAGTGGGGGAGTTGCAGGTGATTCTTCCCAATGAGCGCACGAGGGTCTTTCTCAACGATGCGCTCTCGCGTGCTGCACAACGCCCGCTGTGGTCGCCCAAATATATATCCATCGACCAACTGATGACCTCCCTTGCAGGACTTGAGCGTATGGACTCCATAGGAGCCATCACGGAGCTCTACAAGGTCTACTCGGCCTATCCTCCCGAGGAGAGTTTCGACACGTTCTACCGTTGGGGAGAGGTGTTGCTCAGCGATTTCGATGCAGTGGATAAGTATCTCATCGACGCGCAGATGCTCTTTGCCAACGTTGCCGACCTCAAGGATGTCGACGCCGACCTGGCCGACTATCTCGATGAGCAACAGATTGCCATTGTCAAGCGCTTCTGGCGCGAATTCGACGCCGAGAAACGCCACTCCTCCCACAAGGAGCGCTTCCTGACCATCTGGCGCAAACTCTTGCCCGTGTATAATGATTTTCGCCAATCGCTTGCGGCTCAGGGCAAAGGATATACGGGAATGATCTATAGGCGTGCCGCGGAGGCGCTCAAGAGTGAGGGTGCCGAGTTGCCCGCAGGAAACTATGTGGTGGTGGGTTTCAATGCGCTCTCCGAGGCCGAGAAGGTTCTCTTCGACCACTTGCGAAAACACCACAATGCCTCGTTCTATTGGGACTACGACGACTACTATCTCCTTGATGACAAGCAGGAAGCAGGACTCTTTGTGCGTGAAAACCTGCGACGCTATCCGGCACCCGAGAGTTTTGTGTTGCCGAGTCATTTCTCCGAGCCCAAGGATATGAAAGTGGTGGCTGTGGCCACCGATTCGTTGCAGTGTAAGTATGTGGGTGAGTTTGTGGAGGAGATTGTCAAGAAAGAGAAAGGCATTGACAAGAATACGGCCATTGTGCTCACCGACGAGGGGCTGCTCTCTCCTCTGCTCTACTCGTTGCCCGACTCGGTGGGGAAGGTCAATATCACGATGGGCTATCCTTTGAGGGCTACCCTTGCCTATAGTTTCGTGGAGCGATTGCTGCAACTCCAACTGCGTGCACGAAGGACTAAGGCGGGGCGTATCTCCTTCTATCACACCGATGTGGAAGGTTTGCTCACACATCCCCTGCTCGGCCTCATTGACCACAAAGGGTGTGTGGAACTCAAAAGCGAGCTCGTCAGGCGTGGCCGCATACACATTGACGTGGAACTTTTCGAAGGGCTTCATCCCGCCATCGCAAAAATATTCACCCACCACGACTCGTGGGCTTCGCTCAAGGAGTATTTGCTGGGGGTGATTGGTGAGGTGGCGCGCGAGGCTCTGCCCAAGGAGAGTAGGGAGCGTAGGGCCCTCACGAGGGAGTGCTTTGGTCTGATTGCCGACGCTTTGGTACGCACAGACAACTCTGTGGGACGATGTGGAGTGGAGATGAAACTATCTACCTATGTGTCGCTGCTTAAGAGAGTTATGCAGGGAGTGCGAATCCCCTATAGTGGTGAGCCGCTCAGGGGAGTTCAGGTGATGGGCATTCTCGAGACTCGCAACCTCGATTTCCGAAATGTCGTGATTCTCTCTATGAATGACGACAACTTCCCCTCGGGGCGCATCTCAGATATCTCTTTCATCCCCTACAATCTGCGATTTGCCTATGGTATGCCCACGCCTCGTCACAACGAGGGTGTCTATGCCTACTACTTCTACCGACTCATACAGCGAGCCTCAAGGGTCGATATGGTCTACCACTCCATCAATGGCGATAGTGCACCTTGTGAGCATAGTCGCTACATCTATCAGCTCGATTTCGAGAGCCCCCACAAACTCGAAAGAGTGGAGAAGAGCTTGAATGTCAATCTTGCAGACCGAGGACAACTGAGGGTGGAGAAGAAGGGTGACGTGCTTGCGCGTTTGGAACGATTCCTCAATACCAAAGAGCACAAAGCAGAGAAGCGCCTCTCGCCGTCGGCGCTGAACAACTATCTCATCTGCTCGTTGCGATTCTATTTTCAGGCCATCGCCGGCATCCGCACGGAGAAGGAGATTGAGGAGGGGGTGGATAGTGCGCTCTTTGGCACCATCTTCCACAGAGCAATGGAGTTGCTCTACACCCCTTTGGTGGAGCACCCCCAACCGCCACAGCCCTACCTCGCTGCGCTCACTCCCGAGGAGGTCCACGCGGCAGTTGTAGCAGCAATCTCGGATAGCTACTTTGGTGGCGAGAGTGTCTCGGAGGAGGAGTATGGTGGTAATTTGCTTGTTGTGAGGGATACGGTGGAGAAGTATATCCTCACCTGCCTGATTCCATTCGATTCCTCGCCTGAGAGAGGCGACTATCGAGTCTATAAGCTTGAGCACGATATGGAGAGCGACTTCCATTTCTCTGAGGATGAGAGCGTTACTTTCTACGGGCTCTCGGACCGCATAGACCGATTGCCCGACGGCAGATTGCGAATCGTAGACTACAAGACGGGTAGCATCCATCGTAGCTTTGCGGGCATTGCGGGATTGATGAAGGAGATTCCCAAGAAACAGAATGGCGCCGTGCTGCAGACCCTCATCTATGCGATGATGGCGGAGCGAATGCAACAGCGAGGCGAATTGGAGGGGTGTGGCGCCATACCTTCTCTCTACTTTGTCCGTTATATGCACGACCCGGAGTACTCATTCCTGCTCAACGACGAGTCGCTGAAGGTGCCCGTAAATAACTATGCCGACTACCGCGAGGCATTCGAATCGCAACTCGCTGCAACCCTCGCGGAGTTGTTCAATCCCGAGGTGCCGTTTGTCTCGACCGAGAACGAGAAAAACTGTGAGTACTGCGACTTTGCCAAAATCTGTCAGAAAGGATAGGTGGCCGCAGAGGATAATGGGGAGAAAATTTTCGGCCTCCGAGGTTTGTAGAGTGCAAATCTCGGAGGCCGAATGTTGTTAAGTGGGTGCCGTTGGCACCATCGGATGTGAGTCCTATCCTACGTTGATGAACTTGTCAACCAATGCCTTGATGAGCTCGGGATTGCCATTGAGCTCCTCGCGGAGGTTGCGGTCGTTGTGGGCGCGAAGCATCTTTATCCAACCATCGATGAGGCTGCTGCCAAAGACACCTTTCGACTCGAAAATCTCGCGTTTGGCCTCGAGTGCATCTGCCGAAATGGCGCACGAGTCGGGCAGGTGGTCGAGTCGCTCGGCGATGGCCTTGTGCTCCTCGTGGAAGATGTTGACTCCCACATACCTATCCTCGGCGTAGGCTACGGGATTCTCCATTTCGAATCCGTGGCGCGCGGCTGCAACCAAGCCTGCGAGCAGCAGATAGACATCTGCCGAACCATCGGGGCAGCGGAACTCAACCGTCTGCTTGTCGCTTGCATCCTTCACCTCAAAGTTGTCGGCAGGGTTGGCATCCTTAATCATATCGGCAGCGCCCGCAGTCCAACCGAGTGGCACGCGCACAAGTACGGAGCGGTTCCTGTCACCCCAACAAATGTTGGTGGGTGCCTCCTGATGGGGTACAAGTCGGAGGTAGGAGGTGGGGTTGGTGTTGCCAAAGGCGGTGAGGGCATCGGCCGAGTCGAGAATGCCGGCAATGACAGTTTTTGCCACATCGCTCAACTTGCCACCATCGAGGTACATATTCTTGCCATCTTTGACAACCTTGGTGTGGATGTGCATACCGCTACCGGCTTTGCCCACGGTGATTTTGGGTGCAAAGGTGAGCAACACCCCATATTGGTAGGAGAGCTCGCGGAGAATCCACTTGGCAATGAGGAGCTGGTCGGCAGCCTCCTCAACGTCCACGGGGAGGAACTCAATCTCATTCTGCTCATACATCAAGCCGTCAACGGCAAAATTGCCCACCTCGCTGTGGCCATATTTGATCTTACAGCCTGCACGAGCCATTGCCAACATAGCCTCGCGGCGCATATCGCCCCATTTGCAGAAAGGACCACTCTCGTGGTAGCCACGTTGGTCGGGGGTGACATAGAGCTCTTCGGCCTCGCTCACAACATAGTACTCCAACTCGCCCATAGCGTGGAACTCCATACCGGTGAGTTGCTTGAACTCGTTGTGGGCACGGTGGAGTGCCTGATCGGGAGCCGATGCGAAGGGTTTGCCATCTTTGTCGTAGTAGCCACAAAGTATGTCGAGCGTGGGAATCTCGGAGAAGGGGTTGAGGAAGGCGGTGCGGTAGCGGGGGATGACGTAGAGGTCGCTGGCACCTGCCTGCACGAAGTTGGGGAAGAGACTCGAGCCATCGACACGCTCGCCGTAGGTGAGTATGGTGTCGAGATAGTTGATGTCATTAACTATGAAATTGAGCGATTTGAGGCGGCCATCAGCTGCAGCGTAGCGGAAATTGACCATCTCGATGTCGTTGTCGACAATGTAGCGGATGATGTCGGCTTTGGTGAAATCCTTGGGTTCCTTTTGCAGGAAACGCACAAGGGGATTGGGGTGGATTGTGTAGTTGTCCATAGTTAGAGATATTATAGGTTTTTCGAAAGTTCACTCCTATGAGCCTAACAAAGTTAGGGATATTTTTTCTGAATTGAAACATCTATCCCCAAAAATATGCAATCACATCCTCTGAATATGCAACCGTGCTACGATATCAGACGTTTTATGAGTCCAAAGAGTTTGTAGGGCATATAGCGCAGCGGGAGGTCCCACTTGCGTGGCGAGATGAGAATGGTACGCAGGTGGGAGAAGGCGAGGAAACTCTCCTTGCCGTGGTAGCGTCCCATACCCGAGTTACCCACGCCACCAAAGGGGGTGTGCTCGTTGGCAATGTGCATAATGGTGTCGTTGATGCAGGCTCCACCTGATATGTTGCGCTTCAGCAATGCTCTGCCATTCGACTCTGCACCAAAGTAGTAGAGTGCCAGAGGACGAGGACGCTCGGCAATGACAGCCTCTGCGTCGGCAAGGTTGTCGAAGGTGATGAGCGGTAGGATGGGGCCGAAAATCTCCTCCTGCATCACGTTGGCCTGGAGATTGTCAACCTCCAGCAGGGTGGGCTCAATGTAGCGCTGGGATGGGTCGAGATGCCCTCCTGCGAGCACTTTGCCCTCTGCGAGGTAGCCTGCAACGCGCTCAAAGGCCTTGGTGCTTACCATTCGGCAATAGTAGTCGCTTTGGGCCGCATCCTCACCAAGAAGTGAACTCACTGCACGCCTGAATTCATCCACAAACTCTTGCTTGAGAGAGCTGTGGATGAGTAGATAGTCGGGTGCAATGCAGGTCTGACCCGCATTGATGCACTTGCCCCACGCAATGCGCTTGGCCGCAACAGCCACGTTGGCACCGAGGTCGACAATGCAGGGACTCTTGCCTCCGAGTTCCAACACTACGGGGGTGAGATTCTTTGCCGCGGCCTCCATAACGGTGCGTCCGAGAGAGGGGGAGCCGGTGAAGAATATGAGGTCGAAGTGTTGCTCCAACAGGGCGGTGTTCATATCGCGGTGGCCATTGAAGAGTGTGATGTACTCCTCGGGGAATGTACACCCAATCATCTGCACCAACACTTGCGCCACGTTGGGTACGGCAGGCGAGGTTTTCAGAATGGCTGTGCAGCCTGCCGAGATGGCACCCACGAGGGGGTTGAGTAGGAGTTGTACGGGGTAGTTCCAAGGGGCAATGATGAGAGCCACCCCCAGCGGCTCAACCATCACACGGCTGTGCGATGGGAATAGTTTTAGTGGCGTGCGAGGTTTCTGCACCTTCATCCAACGGCGGAGGTGGCGAATGTGGTTGTCGATTTCTCCTCGAACGATGCTTATCTCCGTGAGCCACGCCTCTTCGTAGGATTTGTGGAGGTCTTGCTTGAGGGCGTCGCACAGAGGTTTCTCCCAATCGTCGAGCGCCTCGCGCAGTTTGCGGAGCATTGCGAGTCTGAACTTGTAGCTGCGAGTGCCGCCCGAGTGGAAGAAGGCACGCTGGGCCTCCACCTTTGCACCGATAAATTCCGAGAGTTGATTCATTGCCTGTAGTGTGAGTTTATTACTTGGCCAAAGATAGTGCCAAAAATCGAGCCTCGCAACCCTCGGAGGCGATAAATATGTGCAGAAGGGGGTGCAAGTTCAAATAATATTTGTATATTTGCGGCCGAAATTAAAACGTTCTACACTATGTTCAGCAGAAGATTTTTGAGAATCAAGGTCGTTAAAGCAATCTATTCGCACCTGACCGGTGCCTATGACTCCATCAATGCCGAGGAGAAAAACCTGATCGCCGCTATCAACAAGGCCTACGACCTCTATCCCCACATCCTCTCGCTGATTGTGGACGTTAAACGCTACGCCGAGGAGCGCATCGAAATAGGTCTCCGCAAACACCTCCCCACTCAGGAGGAGCTTAATCCCAATCGTAAATTCGTTGAAAACAAGGTTGTCGCCCAGATTGAGAATGACGACAATCTCGACCTTATGCTCGTGGAGAAGAAACTCGGCTGGGGCTCCAATCCCGAGCTTGTGAAGCACATCTACAACAAAATGGTCGCCTCGGAGTACTATGCGACCTATATGGCCTCCGAGCAGAGAAGCTATGCCGAGGATAGGAAGTTTGTGGAGGAGTTCTATCTCCAGACCGTGCAGGACGACGCAATGCTCTGTGAGATTCTGGAGGATAGCACCATTATGTGGAGCGACGATATCGACTTCATTCTGATTATGGTACTCCGCACCATCAGTAGCTGTAAGGCAACCCAGGAGGCTCTCCCCTTGCTGCCAAAATATAAGAGTGACGACGACGAGACCTTCGTGAAACGACTCTTTGCTCGCGCCGCAGTGAGCTACGATGAGCATCTGAAGATTGTTGAGCAGTACACTAAAAATTGGGAGGTGGAGCGTATCGCGCTGATGGATAATATCATCCTCACTACTGCAATTGCCGAGCTCGTGGGTTTCGACTCCATTCCCGTTAAGGTGACCCTTGATGAGTATATCGAGATTGCCAAGTATTACAGCACTCTCGGTAGCAGTACTTTCATCAACGGTATCCTCGATAAGATTACTACCGACTTCACTGCCGAGGGTCGCATTGTTAAGCAGGGCCGCGGACTTGTGGAGTTCTAAATTTGGCAGATGACTTGCACTCACAAATATAAAGTACTACGCAGATGCTACCCCGTATTGGTGGTGGCATTTGCTGTTATTTTGATGGGATGTGGCGGACGTCCGAGTCGTAAGGCCCAGGGTGTGTCGCCCGACCTTCTTCAAGCCATTTCGCTCACCGACTCCCTGAGAGTCGACACAATAGATTTTGGCAAGGTGCGTGCAGGCGAGGTTGTGGAGCGCTCATTTGCTTTGGTAAACGAGGGTGAAGCCCCCGTGGTGGTTGTTACGACCGACACCTCTTGCGGCTGCCTCGAGTTGGACTACTCCAAGGAGCCTATTCGTTCGGGCAATAAAAGTGTTGCAAGGCTCACATTCTATTCGTCGGGATATACTTATTTTGTCCCACGCGCGTTCTATATTATCTCCACTGCCTCTGTTGCTCCCAAGAAGTTGGTGGTGGTGGCAGAGATGGAGTAGGGGAAATGGATGTATTGCAAAACCACAAAAAAGCACTACCTTTGTTGCCCCTCAAGCGAAACAACAACTTATAACAAATAAACAAACTCATTTACTATGAATTTTATGACCATTATGTTGCAGGCACAGGCTGCTGCAACTCCTCAGCAGGGTTCTATGTGGAGCTCGCTCCTGATGATTGTGATGCTCTTCGTTGTGATGTACTTCTTTATGATTCGTCCCCAGCGCAAGCAGCAGAAAGAGCTCGATAACTTCCGCAATACCTTGGCAAAAGGTCAGAAGGTGGTTACTGCCGGTGGCATCTACGGTGTTGTTAAGGAGATCAACGAGCGCGACATTCTTATGGAGGTGGATGGCAACGTTACCCTCCGCGTGGATAAGAGCGCTATTATGCGCGATCCCCGCCAGTAGGGTAGATTTGTGGGTGGTTGTTTTCACCCCATACACCAATAGCGGACTCCCCACCTACGCATTTGTAGGTTGCGGAGTCCGCTTTTTGTATCCCGTTCCACGCTGTGTGAGTTGGGAGCCGATAAAAATGGTCGGGCACCGAGAGTAGTTTACCTCGATGCCCGACCTTCGGTTATGAAGTGAGAGTGTTTGTCGATGTTGTGTGACTACTGTTTGTCAACCCAAGTCTGGTTGCGTCCGAGGAGTCCTTTTTTGTCGAGAGAGCCGCGGAGCTTGAGAGCCTTCTCCTTGGCGTCGTACTTGATGGTGCAGTAGTAGAGCTTGCCCGACTCGGGGTCGAATACCTTACCGCCGGTGAGTTTGCCATCCTCATACTTCATTCCGCGAACAATCATTGTGCCTACGGCATCTTTGTTGGGGCCGAAGGTGTCTACGAGTTTGCCATAGTAGAGTCCGTCGTCGGCTTTGTAGATCTCCACGAGACCTGCGGGTTTGTCGGTTTTGTCGTCGATGGTGGTCCATTTACCCACGAATTGGCTCTGGGCCGAGAGTGCCATAATGCCGAGGAGCAAAGTGGCGAGTGTTGCGATGATTTTTTTCATATTCTTTTCTTTTTAGTGTGACTTCCGATTTGGTTTCATCATACGAATATAGCGCAAATCTCCTAATTGTGGCCTTGTTTGTTGTTGCTATATTGGCTATCTAAATACCAAAATGAAATGGTATATAGTTGGTTGTTAGGTCAATAGCGTCTTTGTGGCTACAATGCCCAACTATTCCCATCCATCTTTCGATAAATCCGATGCGCGGACATAGGTATCTGCCGAGGGCATTTCGTAGACGGCCTTTCGGAGCATTGCCGATAGTTCTGCTACGGAGGCTTGAGATATGATGGATGCCGGGATGGTCTCCCCAATGACCACCTTGTGGGTGCCGCGCCCCTTATTGAGCACTTCACGGGGGAGCCGGAGTAGCCGTATGCGCCAATTAATAAGTCCCAAGGCATAGTAGAACAATGAGTTGCGGCCCTCGAAATGAATCGGTACAATGGGGACCGCTGCCCTCTGCACCAATCTGATGAGTCCCTCCTGCCACTCTCGATCCTCTATGCGCCATCCCTTGGGGTGTAGGTCGGACACAGCACCCGAGGGGAAAATGCCGAGCGGATGCCCTTGGTGCAGATGTTGGAGAGAGGTGCGTATGCCGGAGAGAGTGGTGGCGTCGGCACGTTGTTTTTGCGTCTCGGTGGGGGTGACTGTGATGAAGTTGCCACTCATAGGCTCCACGCGACCCAAAATCTTGTTGACCATAATCTTGAAATCGCTTCTCTTTGCTCCGAATAGCGAGAGCATAGCAACACCATCGACTCCCCCATACGGATGGTTGGCAACCACGATAAACGCACCCTCGGGGAGGTGGTCGAGACGTTCCGGGTTGCCAACGAGAAAATCGCATCCTATGGTGCGTAGCGCTTTGGTGGCAGCCTCAGGTCCGTTGGTGTCGTAGATGTGGTCGTAGAGTAGGTTTAGTCGGTCGATGGCGCAGATGCGCATAAGCACCCGAGCTACCGACCTTCCCACGTTGCCCCGAAAGAGAAACGACCACTTGGCAAGCTCCTCGGCCGAGAGAATTTCGTGTGTGGGGCGCGTGTGGGGTTGCCCAAAGACCACCCGCTCCGAGAGAAGGTAGTTGAGTCCACCCGAGATTGTGAGGGCTGCGAGGTTGCAGAGCACTACATTCCAACCAAACATCCGCTCGAATAGCAACAGGAAGAGCATTTTGACTACGAATCCTGCAACAGCGGAGAGGTTGAAGGCGAAGAAGTGACGCCAAAAGGCACGAGTGGTTTTGTGGTGAATGCGAGCGGTCCATATCCAATAGTAGGAGCATAGGAAGTTGCTCATTACTGCCATCTCAAATGAGATGATGGGGGCAACAATGTAGGTGGCCGAGTAGCCTCCATCGAGAATCGTGCGGGAAAGAATCCATAGAACCAAGGTGTCGACTACAGTGCCCAATAGCCTGCTAATCAGAAATTTCAGATATTTACTAATTGTCATTGGTTTCTCTCTTTTGGGAGTTTGGTGGCCGGAGGCGACTTAGGCTTGCCGGCGTAGTTGTTTATTCTTGTTGGGGTGTTCGACCCTCTGGGAGATGTGTTTTCTTAGTGGGTCGAGACGCGAGAGCGTGCGTCGGTCTTTGAGCCATTGGGTGAGCCAAAGAATGGCGAGTATGGAGACGATTGCGAGCGCAATAAGGTCGAAGAGTGAGAATGCTGCACCTCCAATGGTGTAGCTGAGTTGGTGCCAGGGGGTGTAGATGAATAGTGTGTTGGTAACGATGACTATGAGTCGGAACTCCGTGGGGCCGAGTTTGCCGTAGGTGAGCCTCATTTGTGAGGTGACAATGGTGCATACATAGGTGTAGACCGAAAGAATGAGGTAGGCCACCAACACCAAGAGCGCCACGTCGAGTCGCAGCAGTGGCGAGAGACCTGCTCCCACGCACATCATTGTGATGGTGATGGCGTCGATGGTGTGGTCTATGAAAAAGCCATACTTGGGTCGCTGGGTCTTGCGAACTCGTGCGAGGGTGCCGTCGAGAGAGTCACCATACCAATTAATAACGAGTCCCGCTGAAGAGAGCCATAGAAAGTGGATGTCGATGGAGGAGAGTGCAAATCCGAGTCCGCAGAGAAATGCGCCAAAGACGCCGATGTAGGTCAAGAGATCGGATGTTACCCAATGTGGCTGACGTTGAGCCAACCACACAAGTGCTCGTTTTTCCACCCCATTGAGGATGGAAGTCTGTATGCGAGTTGCATTGGCAGTTTCCATAGAGAGTTGTTTTTCAGAGTGAGATTCTTGCTTGCGGCAACAACGTGAGTGTGCCTTATCTTCTCCATTAACAACCCTGCTTGGGGAAATATTTTGTAGGACTTTGTGGATTGCGACCATTGGAACTCTTTGAGTGAGAAAGTGAATGTTTCCCACTCAGAGAGCAAAATCCGTGCCCGAATGAGCTATGCACCAACTATCTCGGCGAGGAAACGGCCCGTGTGACTGCGCTCAATGCGTGCCACCTGCTCGGGTGTGCCTTCGGCAATGACTTCGCCGCCGGCCTCACCTCCCTCGGGACCCATATCGATAATCCAATCGGCACATTTGATGACGTCGAGATTGTGCTCAATGATAACCACACTATTGCCGCGCTCGATGAGCTTGCCGAATACGGCGAGCAGCTGGCGGATATCTTCGAAGTGGAGACCCGTGGTGGGCTCGTCGAATATATAAAGGGTGTTGCCCGTGTCGCGCTTGGCGAGTTCTGCGGCGAGTTTTATGCGCTGACTCTCACCTCCCGAGAGGGTGGTGCAGCTCTGGCCGAGCTTCAGGTAGCCGAGGCCAACCTCCTTGATGGCTCGGAGTTTAGTGTATATCTTGGGGATCGATTCGAAAAATTCGACGGCTTGATTGATGGTCATCTCCAGCACCTCGTCGATGTTCTTGCCCTTGTATTTCACCTCGAGTGTCTCTCGGTTGTAGCGGTGGCCACCACAGGCCTTGCAGGTGACGTAGACGTCGGGCAGGAAGTTCATCTCTATGGTCTGCACGCCGGCTCCCTTGCACTCCTCACATCTGCCGCCCTTGACATTGAACGAGAAACGACCTGCACCGAAACCGCGTACTTGTGCGTCGGGGGTCTTCTCAAAGAGCTTGCGGATGTCGGCAAAGACACCAGAATAGGTTGCGGGATTGCTCCTCGGGGTGCGTCCGATGGGGCTTTGATCCACAACGACGAGCTTGTCGATATTTTCCACTCCTTCGACAGTGTCGAAGGGGAGCGCTTGGTCAAAGGAGTTGTGGAGTGTGCGGCTGAGGTGGGGGCGGAGGGTCTCATTTATGAGCGACGATTTGCCACTGCCGCTCACACCTGTGACGCACACCATCATTCCGAGTGGTATGTCCACCGAAACACTCCTCAAGTTGTTGCCCCTTGCACCCACAATTCGGAGCGATTTGCCGTTGCCGATGCTGCGATGTGGGGGAATTGCAATGGTGCGTCTGCCCGAGAGGTAGTCGGCGGTGAGCGACTCCGCCTTCACAATGTCATCAAACGTTCCCTCGGCCACGACTCTACCACCTTTGCGGCCCGCCAGAGGTCCCATATCCACAATCCAATCTGCCGAACGCATCATCTCCTCGTCGTGCTCCACCACAATGACGCTGTTGCCCTCGTCGCGGAGGTTCTTGAGGCTGTCGATGAGGCGGCGATTGTCCCTCTGGTGGAGGCCGATGCTCGGCTCGTCGAGAATGTAGAGAACATTGACAAGCTTTGAGCCGACCTGTGTGGCGAGTCTAATGCGCTGGCTCTCACCACCCGAGAGCGAACGGGATGGACGACTGAGCGAAAGATAGCCCAGACCAACATCCACGAGGAAGCCGAAGCGGTCGCCAATCTCTTTCAGGATTTCGCGAGCAATGGCCCTCTCCTTTGTGGTCATCTGCTCGGGTATGGCCGCAATCCACTCGCCGAGTCGCTCGATGCTCATATCGCTCACCTCGGCAATGTTCTTGCCCGCTATGCGGAAATAGAGAGCGTCGCTCTTGAGCCTTGTTCCTCCACAGACGCTACAGGGTTTGTGCTCGATGAACTGCCCGAGCCACTTGGCTCCTGTGCCGCGAGTGCCCTCCTCGGTGTTGCTCTCCAAGTATTGGGTCACACCCTGCCACGAGGTCATCTGCACGCTGCCGTGTCCACCCACATCAATAGCCACCGGTTCGGGATCGCCATTGATGATTGCAGCCAAGGCCTCCTCGGAGAGTGATCCCACGGGGTCCTCTATGGTGAAATCGTATCTGCGTCCGAGCGCGCTCATAACGGCCAAAAACCAGCGGCTACGCATCTTGTAGAGGGGTGCGATGGCGCCGTCGGCTATGGATAGTGTGGGGTCGGGGAGTAGCTTCTTGCGGTCGAACATTGCCTCCTCGCCTATGCCACCGCAGTGAGGACAAGCTCCCTGGGGCGAGTTGAAGGAGAATGTGTGTGGGGCAGGCTCGTTGAACGATAGACCCGTGGTGGGGCACATCAGATGGCGCGAGTAGTAGCGTGCGGTGTTGGTGCCATAGTCGTAGACGAGCATCGTACCCTTGCCCTGACGCATAGCCTCCTTGAGGCTCTTGGTGAGCCTGTCGCGTCCACTCTCGCCCACGATGATGCGGTCCACAACGAGTTCGATGGTGTGGGTTTTGTAGCGGTCGAGTTTCATCCCCGAGGTTATCTCCACAACCTCACCATCCACTCTCGCGTGGATGAATCCGCGCTTGATGAAACCCTCGAAGAGCTCGCGATAGTGACCCTTGCGGCCCTTGATTACGGGTGCCAGGAGGGCTATTTTGTGGCCTGCAAAATTCTCCTCAATGAGGGCGATGATCTGTTCGTCGGTGTAGTGAACCATCTCTTCGCCGGTGGCGGGAGAGTAGGCACGCGAGGCACGCGCGTAGAGCAATCGCAGGAAGTCGTTGATTTCGGTCACGGTACCCACAGTCGAGCGAGGATTCTTGTTGGTGGTCTTTTGCTCAATGGCCACCACGGGACTGAGGCCCTCGATCTTGTCCACATCGGGGCGCTCCATTGAGCCCACAAATTGGCGTGCGTAGGAGGATAGCGTCTCCATATAGCGCCTCTGACCCTCGGCATAGATGGTGTCGAAGGCAAGCGACGACTTGCCGCTGCCCGAGAGGCCCGTTACCACCACGAGGCTCTCTCGCGGAATCTCGAGGTCGACATTCTGGAGATTGTTGACCCTCGCGCCCGTAATGACTATTTTCTCTTGCTCTTTCATCGAATTGTAAATTGGTCGGCGTCCTGCCAAGCTCTGAACTTCTCTCTAAATGTGGCTGCCTTGGAGGGCTCAATCTCCACAATCGTCACACCCTCACCCTCGCCACAATCTGCAATGCGGTGGCCGAGGAAGTCGTAGAGGGTGGAGTGGCCGCAGTAGGGGGCTCCCTTGTGGTCGGTGCCCACGCGATTGACACCCGCCACCCACGCTTGGTTCTCAATGGCCCTTGCGGGGAGGAGCGTATCCCACGCTCCGATGCGGCTTGCCGGCCACGAGGCTGAGTAGATTATGAGGTCGACCTCGCCCGGGAGATAGCTCCACACGGGGAAGCGAAGGTCGTAGCATACCAGAGGAAGGATTCTCAATCCCAGCCACTCCACCACCACGCGCTCGCGTCCAGCCGAGAAGGTGTGGTGCTCACCCGCGAATGTGAAAAGGTGGCGCTTGTCGTAGTAGCAGCTGGTGCCGTCGGGTAGGCATACATACATTCTATTGTAATAGGCACCCCGTTCGCGCACAGCTACCGTGCCAACAATGGCGCAGGAGTGGTTGCGAGCGTAGCTATCCATCCAGCGGAATGTGGCTCCGTCGGAAGCCTCGGCGATGGCCTCGGCCTCGACGTCGTAGCCCGTGGCGAACATCTCGGGAAGTATGGCAAGGTCGCATTCGACCCCATCAAGCAGGCGTTCGATGGTGGCTATATTGGCCTCGCGATTGCGGGCAATGGTGTCGAATTGGATGAGTGCAATCCTCATTGTGAATTTTATTTTTTGCAAAAATAACGATTTCTCGCGACAAAGCCCTATTTTTGCGGAAATTTAAGAACAATTTCACACCGTTATATTATGCTCAACGCAGGAGAATATCAATCTCTAAGAATCGCACGCATCGCCGACCCCGGCATTTATCTCTCCGATGAGGAGGGTGGGGAGGTGTTGCTGCCCAACCGCTATGTATCGCTTGCCGACCACGTGGGTGACCTCGTGGAGGTCTTTGTATACCACGATTCGGAGAATCGACTCATCGCCACTCGCGAGAAACCATTTGCCACTGTGGGTGAGGCTGCTGTGCTCGAAGCTGTGGACCGCAATGCCCACGGCGTATTCCTTGCGTGGGGTATCACTGCCAAAGATTTGTTTATGCCCAATAGGAACGTGCCCTTTGAGGTGCAGATGGGGGGTAGATATCTGGTCTACCTCTACAGGGATTCGCTGACGGGGCGTGTGGTGGCAACAACCAAACTCAATAAGTATGTCTCCAATGCGGAGATTACGGTCCGTCCCAAAGAGCAGGTGGACATTCTCGTGGCACGCCGTATGGAGATGGGATATAGGGTTGTGATCAACAACCGCCATTGGGGTATGATCTACAACGATCAGATTTTTACGTCCGTGAGGGTGGGTGACAAACTCACCGGATATGTGCATCGCATCAGCGATGAGGGGCGCATCGACATTATGCTTCAGCAGGAGGGGCGTGAGCAGCGCGAGGGTGCTGCAACCAAACTCCTCGAACTGCTTGTGGCCGCCGGCGGAGAGTTGAAAATTGGAGATAAATCCTCGCCCGAGGAGATTGCAGCCGTCACGGGGTTGAGCAAGAAGAACTTCAAGAAGGCTGTGGGTACTCTCTATCGCGAGAGGCGTATTGTCCCCACCGACACGACCATCACCCTTGTGAAAAAGTAGCCTATGGCAGTGGGACAGACTGCCGAGCGAGTCTCGCAGAGAGATGCCTCGGATAACTATGTTTTCCAACGCTCGCTGTTGGCATATCTCTATGCCGCAGGTCGGGTTGGTGGCAAAGTGTTGGAAATAGGTACGGGTAGTGGCTATGGCGTGGAGGTGATTGCCCCCTCGGCGGAGCATTTCCTCACGGTGGATAAGCACCAACCTCCGCAGGAACTTTTGGGTGCACACCCCAATGTAGAGTTCCGCCAAATGGTGGTGCCTCCGCTTGCGGGCATTGCGGATGAGAGTGTCGATTGGGTTATCTCATTCCAGGTTATCGAACATATTCGCAACGATAAAGAGTTTGTGGCGGAGGTGAAGAGGGTCTTGAAAAGGGGCGGTGGTTTTATTGTATCCACCCCCAATCGCCCGATGTCGCTCACGCGCAACCCCTGGCACGTCAGGGAGTACAGTGCCGAAGAGTTTGCCACTCTGTTGGAGGGTGAGTTTGGGAGAGTCGAGAGACTTGGCGTGGAGGGTAATGCCAAGGTGTGGGAATACTATGAGAAAAACCGAGCCGGCGTGGAGCGCATTGCTCGATACGATGTTTTCGATTTCCAGCACCGCTTGCCGAGGTGGATGTTGCAGATTCCCTACGATGTGCTCAATCGCATAAATCGTCGCAGATTACTCCGCAGCAATACGGCCCTGACTGAGGGAATCACCACGGAGGATTACTCTGTTGTGGAGGTTCATCCCAAGTGTTTCGACCTCATCTACGTTGCCCACAAGGATTGATGTTGCGGGGGTGAAGCGAGTGCCGAGCGGAAAAAATAAATGTTGTTGAAAGTGTGGAATTTGCAAAAATGTTTGCGGATTCCAAAAATGTTTGTATATTTGCGGGCTATTTTGAGGCAATTATGGACACACTGAGAGATTTTAGCATTCCGTTTAAGGGTCTAAAGGCTGGTGAACACGAGTTTGAATTTCAGCTGAATAGAGCATTTTTGGATGCAATTGGTGATGAGGAACTCGTTGACGTAGACGTGGTTGCGTATGTGACTATGACAAAGGCGGCTTCGATGTTGACCTTCGATATCGAACTCGATGGCACGGCAATTGTGGAGTGTGATAGATGTCTCGAGGAACTCAGTTTTCCTGTGGATGCAGGAGATACGCTCTACGTTAAATTTAGCGAAGAGGAGTATGAGTTCGATGGCGAGGTGATGTGGCTCAATCCCGCAGATGACCAAATTAATCTTGCGGATTACATCTACGAGACCCTCCTGCTCGCGTTGCCCTATCAGAGGGTGCACGAGAATATTGAGGATTGTAACCAAGATATGGTGGCAAGATTTCAGGTGGTGACCGAGGAGGAGTTTGAGGAGATGACGCAGCCCAACGAATCGAGCCTCGCGGGAGGAGACAACGGAGCAATGCTCGCGGCCCTCAAAAGCAAACTTGAAGAAGAAGAGAAATAAAGAAAATAAATAACTCATAAAAATAACACAATTATGGCACATCCTAAACACAAAGTTTCCTCGACCAGAAGAGACAAACGCAGAACTCACTACGTTGCAGCCGTTCCTACCGTAGCAGTATGCTCCAACTGCGGCTCGCCCGTTCAGTACCACCGTGTATGCCCCGAGTGTGGTTTCTACCGTGGTAAACTCGCAATCGAGAAAAAAGCTGAGTAAGCTCAAATAAATCTCATCGATGCGCAATCTTCGCATAGGTATCGATGCAATGGGTGGTGATTTCGCCCCCAGCGCGGTCATCAAAGGTGTGGTTGAAGCGATTCCAATGCTCGATTCAACTACCCAAGTGGTTCTTTTTGGCGACAAAGAGGCCATTGAGAGGTGCTTGAAGGAGGAAGGTTACGAGGGAGATAGGATTGAGATAGTGGCCACCACAGAGGTGATTACTATGAACGACCACCCCGCAAAAGCCTTCCAATCCAAGCCCGACTCGAGCATCCGCAAAAGCTACGAGTACCTTAAGGCAGGTAAGATTGATGGCATCGCAAGTGCCGGCTCGACCGGTGCGATGATGGCAGGCGCAATGTTTACTGTGGGCACCACCGAAGGTGTGATTAGGCCCGCAGTATCGGCCCCCATCGCAAACGTCAGAGGAGGCTATACGCTGATTATCGACGTAGGCCTCAATGTGGATTGCAAACCCGAAGTGCTTCACCAGTATGGCATTATGGGTAGTATCTATGCCAAGGACCTCTGGAAACTCGAGGCTCCTCGCGTGGGACTGCTCAACATCGGAGAGGAGGAAAGCAAAGGTAATGCAGCAGCAAAAGCTGCTTACGCAATGCTCGCCGAAGAGAAGGAGATCAATTTCGTTGGCAACATCGAGGGTAAGGATTTCTTCTTGGGTAAGGCCGATGTGATTGTATGCGACGGTTTTATGGGTAATGTATTGCTGAAACTCTCCGAGAGTTTGAGGTATATTGCCGCCGCTCGCAAGGTGGAAGACAAGTTCTTCGATAGTCTCAACTATGAGATTACGGGTGGTACTCCTGCGCTCGGTGTGAATGGAGTGGTCATCGTTGGCCACGGCAGTTCCACGGTGTTGGCGCTGAAGAATATGGTCCTCCAGACCGAGCTCAGCATCAAGGCAGGCTATGCCGAGGATATCCGCAAGGCGTTTGCACAGAGAGTAACAACTACTGCCGAAGTATAGGCACACGGTCTTGGAAGTGAAGACCACAATGGTTCCATAGTTCAACGGATAGAACGACAGTTTCCTAAACTGTAAATCTGGGTTCGATTCCCGGTGGGACTACCAAATGACGTGCAACGCGTCATCTTGAGCCATGGTGTAATGGTAACACTGCAGATTTTGGTTCTGTCATTCTGAGTTCGAGTCTCGGTGGCTCAACAGCATTCGGGAGAGTTTTCTTGAAAGAGACTCTCCCGAATGTGTTTTTGTGAGGATGGGCCGAGTAGGTTGCTTATTTGTGGCACCATATAATAATAGAGCCACCGACGTAAATGTCGGTGGCTCTCCTATTTCTATCCTATAGTTCTATTAGAAAATCGATTCCTTGGTCTCCGAGGTGAAAAGCTCCAGAGCTTTCAAACCCATCACCGAGTTGCCTTTGGCATTGAGGCGAGGGCTCCACACCGCAACGGAGTAGAGCAGGGGGTAAATGGCCACGATACCGCCTCCTACACCACTCTTGCCGGGAAGGCCCACGAGGTAGCTGAATTCACCGGCCTCGTCGTAGAATCCGCAGGTCTGCATAATGGCATTGATGCGTTTCACTTGCGAGGCTGTGAGGGTGATGCCTGCGTAGTCGAACTTACGTCGGTGGTTGGCAAAAGCAAGGAATGCTTGGGACAACTCTCGGCAGCTCATCTCAATCGAGCACATCAGGAAGTAGAACTGGAGAACACTCTCGATGTTGTTCTCAATATTGTTGTTGTACTTAAGCAGATTGACGATGGCTGCATTGAGGTAGCCATTCTCACGTTCCGATGCGGCAACCTCTCGGTTGTACTCAATGGAGTCGTTGCCAGATACGGCTCTCACAAAGCTCAGGAACTCCTCCTCGGGATTGGTGAGCTCGGAGAGCAGAATGTCGGCCATAACGATGGCTCCCGAATTGAGAAAAGGATTGCGTGGAATGCCTCGTTCAATCTCCAACTGCACAAGCGAGTTGAAAGCCGTACCCGAAGGCTCTTTGCCAATTCTTTTCCAAAGTTCGTCTCCCTTGAGTGACAAGCACATAGCCAACGAAAACACTTTGGAAATACTCTGGATGGAGAATCGTGTGTCGGCCTTTTCAATTGCGGCAGTTTCGCCATAGATAGTGTGGATACACATACCGAATTGGTCGGGATCCACCTTTGCCAATTCTGGGATATAAGTTGCTTGTTTACCCTCCTTTGCGTGAGGCTGGATTGACTTGTAGATATCTTCGATTATCTGTTGATAGTCCATATCTGCGTCATTATTGTGGTTAAAAAATGGCAGAAACTTGTCTGCCATTTATCTGATTAATACTCTTCCTCGTTAAACAGAAAATCCTCTTTGCTGGGATAATCGGGCCATACGTCCTCGATGCTCTCATAAACATCTCCTTCGTCCTCAATCTCCTCAAGGTTCTCGATAACCTCCATAGGGAGGCCGCTACGAACTGCATAGTCGATAAGTTCCTCTTTAGTTGCGGGCCAAGGTGCATCCTCGAGCTTCGATGCCAATTCAAGTGTCCAATACATAAAATTCTGAATTTTAAGTAGTTGTGCTTATTATAGTGTTAATTCGGTCTGCAAAAGTATAAAAAAAACGGATAACTGCAATAGCTTATCTATCCTACCCACAATTTTTCTTCCTTACCAAGCCTTTGTGCGCAGTGTTGGGAGAGGGTGTAGAGCAGGTCCGAAAGTCGGTTAATATACCCCATAACACGCTCATCCACAGGGTGTCGTTCGGCTACTATGAGGATTTGGCGCTCGGCCCTGCGACACACGGTGCGGCAAATGTGGCATTGTGAAATTAGGCGATCTCCTCCAGGAATTGTGAACCCTCTGAATGGTGGCAATGTCTCGGACATCTGGTCGATTCTGCTCTCCAGCCACTCGATCTGGCTCTGGTCAATAGCGCCTATATTGCCGGTGAAGCTCTCGGATAGGGCAAGTTGCGCCTCCACGGTCATAAGTTCCACTGCCACTCTGTTGAGCATCTCGACAATATCCACAAACTCTTCCTCCGATGCAAAATCGGTTAGGAGTGCAATGTGGGCTGCCAGCTCATCGACAGTGCCGTATGCCTCCACGCGAGGGTCATTTTTGGCCACTCGCTCACCGCCAATGAGCGATGTGGTGCCCTTGTCTCCGCTGCGGGTGTAGATTCGTGCCATTGTTATCTCGTTATATTACAATATGTTGCTTGGTTAATCCGGCTGCATTAAATAGTAGTGTCATTTGCAGATTGGAGGCGCTCATAGAGTGGTGTTTCTCGGCCAAAACTCTGCACTCTCTTCTTCTCTGGCAGTTGAATGCACTATGGAGCAGCACCAATGTGGAAGAGTTTGCCGTGGCCGAGGCCATCATCTGTTCTACCAATTCGATGGGGCAATGTTCTGTGGCGACAAGTAGCGACCTACAATCCGCGCAACCGTCGATGGCCCAACTCTCAAAATCTTCCAATTTACATAGGTTTTGCAATCTTATGGCTGTGCGCCGGCCCACTCCTTTCTCTCGTAGTTCCTCGAAGAGGTCGCGCTGGGTGCCGTTGATTTTGCGGAGCATAAGCCCCTCGCGGATAATCCTATAGAGGTAGGGCGAATGAATCCCGTAGCCCCTACGGTGGCGGAGGTGTTTGTCGAGCCACATAGTTGCTTGCTTGACACCGTTAGACAGCTTTACTTTTGTGGCCTATTCGGTGAGCATCACGTCTTTACTCTGGCGAAGCTGACCTGCAAGGCGGCCTGTCGAGAAGGCAATCTGAAGGTTGTAACCGCCCGTATTGGCGTCGATATCCATCAACTCGCCCGCAAAATAGAGACCTTCCACTTTGCGCGACTGCATTGTGTGGGGGTCGATCTCGGCCAAGTCCACACCTCCTGCGGTGACAATGGCCTCCTCAAAGGGGCGGTAGTCGCTAATGGGAAGTACGAAGTGTTTGAGTGCCTTCACCAAGCGGTCGATTTTCTCCTCCTTCAGTTCGCCCATAGAGTGTTTTGCGTGTGCGCCACACGCTTTAGCCATAGGTACAACCAACTCTCGAGGCATAATCTTGCGGAGCAGTTCGCCCACAGTGAGGGTCGAAGGCTGCTCGGCAATTTCTCGGAGTATCCTCTCGCGCAGCTCGTCGTGGTCCATAGCGTGCTTGAGGTCAACAACTATCTCCACCCTCTTGTCGTCAATCAGTGCGTCGACAGCCTTGCGGCTCATTCGCAAGATGATGGCACCCTCCACTCCGCGTTTGGAGAAGAACATCTCGCCAAATTCGCTCTGCACAACCTCGCCATCTACAACAAGCTCTGCTTGCACATTCTTGAGCAGCAGTCCGGCCATAAATTTGGCCTCCTCGTAGGTGGTTTCCAGGGGTGCGAGCGAGGGACGGATGGGGGTGATGGTGTGACCCACGTTGTGGGCCATATGGTAGCCGTCGCCCGTGGAACCGGTGGCGGGGTAGGAGGCTCCGCCTGTGGCGAGAATAACGGCAGGGGTGTTGACCTTGCGCTGGAAGCCGCGAGCATTGGTGTAGGTGACACTACGCACCTTGCCCGCTATGACATTGATGCTCTCCACTTTGGCATTGCACTCGATTCTCACGCCCTCTTCCCTGCACCAATCGACAAGCGCTTGTGCAATATCCCAAGCCTTACCGCTTTTGGGGTAGACACGTCCACCTCTCTCGGTCTCGAGTTTCACACCTTTGCGCTCCATAAATCGGATGAGCGATTTGTTGTTCCATTGGGTGTAGGCGTAGGTGAAGAATCCTGCGCCGTTTTGTATTTTGGCCAGAAATTCCTCGTCTGTGCATACGTTTGTGAGGTTGCAACGTCCCTTTCCAGAGATGCGAACCTTACGTCCCGTCTTCTCCATTTTCTCGAGCAACAACACATTGTTGCCTGCGATGGCCGCTGTGCCTGCAGCCATAAGTCCGGCGGCACCACCGCCCACGACTACTACGTTATACTCTTTCAGCTCCATAATTGTCGCAAAGATACCTATAACATTCGAGAATTGAAAGCATTGGAGAGCAATTTGTTGCCCCTTCGCGCGCGTGCGAATTATAAATTTAGGTAAATAATACGGGCCCGACCTCGGAATGGAGGTCGAGCCCGTAGGTTTAATCCGTCAAACAAGGAGCGATTACTCGTACACCTTGGGAGTGAGTTTACCCTCAAGAACCCTCTGGGCATTCATTGCGAGTGCCTCGAGCTCGTTCTCACCGGGCATAACAACCACCTGTGCCATAGGCTCAATCATATCCTTGATGTAGCCAACAACGTTCCTGTCGTAGGCAATGCCACCGGTGAGGATGACTGCATCCACCTGACCCTTGAGCACGGCAATCATCTGACCGATGAACTTACCAACACCATAGGCCATAGCATTTGCAACCAAAATGGCATCTTTGTCACCTGCGTTGTAGCGGTTCTCCACCTCGCGCATATCGTTGGTGTTCAGGTGGGCAACAACACCACCTTTACCATTGATCTTCTTGGCGATCTCTGCGAGAGTGAACTCGCCGCTCATACACATCTTCGCAAATGCGAGTGCGGGCATAGTACCTGCGCGCTCGGGCGAGAAGGGACCCTCACCATCGAGAGCGTTGTTTACGTCCACAACCAAACCCTTGCGGTGGGCACCAATCGAGATGCCACCACCCATATGTGCAACCACCAGGTTGAGCTCCTCATACTCCTTGCCAATCTTATCGGCATATACGCGAGCCACTGCCTTCTGGTTGAGTGCGTGGAAGATCGATTGACGCTCCAACTCGGGCAGACCGGTGAGCCTTGCAACATCCTGCAACTCATCCACAACAACGGGGTCGGCGATGTAGGCATTCACGCCTGCGAGTTTGGCAATCTCTGCAGCGAGGAGTGCGCCGAGGTTCGATGCGTGCTGACCTGCGGGGCGCTCCTTGATATCCTCAATCATCTGTGCGTTAACCTCATAGGTGCCGCTGGGAATGGGCTTCAGGAGGCCGCCACGACCGATGATGGCGTCGAGCTCGGTGAGATCAATGCCCGACTGCTTGATGGCGTCGAGAATCACATCGCGACGGAAATCGAGCTGGTCGAGGATGGTTTTGTAGCGACCAATCTCCTCGCTCGAGTGGCGGAGAGTGGTCGAGAAGAGCTCCTTGTCGTTCTCAAATACTGCAACCTTGGTCGAAGTGGAACCAGGGTTGATGGTCAGAATTTTATACAGTTTTTCCATATCTTGTTTAGTAGTTCTGAATTAGGTTTCAACTATTTTGCCGAGAGGCAAGCGAGTGCAATCGAGTAGAGTTTGGTCTTGGTCGAGTCACCACGCGAAGTGAGCACACAAGGTGCGCTGGGACCTGCAACCATTGCAGCCAACTCTGCGCCTGCAAACTTCGAGCAAGCCTTGAAGAAGATGTTGCCACTCTCGAGGTTGGGGAAGAGCAAGCAGTCTGCATCACCTGCAACGGGACCGGTGAGTTTCTTGATCTTCACGCTCTCCTCATCGATTGCAACGTCGAGTGCCAAAGGACCCTGGAAGAGACCCTCGCCCAACTCGCCATTCTGACCCATCTCCGACAGAGCAGCAGCCTCAACCGAGCTCACAACCTTGGGCAGCAACTGCTCGCTGGGAGCCAACAGAGCCACTTTGGGGCACTCGATACCGAGGTTTTTGGCGGTGGTGAGGAGGTATTTTGCAATCTGTTTCTTCTGGTCGAGGGTGGGGCAGGGAAGAACTGCTACATCGCTCACAACGAGAAGTTTGTGGTATGCAGGCACCTCGAGTACGGTAACGTGGCTGAGGGTGGTACCTGCGGGAAGCAGACCCCACTCTTTGTTGAGAATGCCGCGCATATATTTATCGGTGGGAACAACGCCCTTCATCAGCACGTCGTACTCGCCGTTGTGAACAGCCTTCACTGCAATCTCCACAGCTTTCACATCCTCGCTCTCGGGGATGATGGTGTACTGGTTCATATCCACGCCCTCGGCCTCGCAGGATTTCCTGATCTCCTCGGGGTCGCCCACGAGGGTTACCTCTGCCAAACCGGCCTTGATTGCCATATCGGTAGCACCAATCGAGTGGGTGTCCTGACCATAGGCTACAATCATTTTTTTCTTGCCGCGAGCAACTGCTGCAGCAACGATGTCTTCGAGATGTTTAATCATAATTTTCTAATAGGTTATTGTGTTGAACTATTCTTTTTGTCCGATTATTTTCCGAGTTTGCTCACGATGTTGTAGGTGTCGGTGGCGATGACCAGCTCCTCGTTGGTGCCGATGACCACAACTTTAACCCTCGACTCGGGTTTGGAGAGGATCTTATCCTGACCCTTAACGCCATCGTTGGCAGCCAAGTCGAACTCAATGCCGAGGAACTCCATATCTTTGCAAACATACTCCCTCATCTCGGGACCATTCTCGCCCACGCCGCCGGTGAAGACAAGCAGGTCGATGCCGCCCATAGCAGCTGCATAGGCACCAACGAGTTTCTTAACGCGGTAGAAGTATGCCTCCTCTGCATCGGTAACCACCTGATTGCCAGCCTCCACTGCTGCGCGAATGTCGCGCATATCCGACGACAGGCCACCCGACAAGCCATAGATGCCCGACTCTTTGTTGATGAGGTTCCAAATCTCCTCCATACTCTTGCCCTCCTTCTGGTGGATAAAGTTGAGCACGCCTGGGTCGATGGAGCCGCAACGAGTACCCATCATAAGGCCATCCACGGGGGTCAGACCCATCGAGGTGTCGACGCTCTTGCCATTGAGAACAGCAGTTACGGAGCCACCATTACCGATGTGGCAAGTCACAATCTTGGAGTTTTTGAAGTCCAAACCCGCAAGTTTGGCAGCCTCATCGGCCACGAAGCGGTGGCTGGTGCCGTGGAAACCATAGGCCCTCACGCGATACTCGTCGTAGTAGCGACGGGGGATGCCGTAGAGGAATGCCTTGGCGGGCATGGTCTGGTGGAATGCGGTGTCGAAATTGGCCACCTGGGGAGTGCCGGGAAGGAGCTCATTGATGGCGTAGATGCCCTTGAGGTTGGCGGGAATGTGCAGAGGAGCGAGGTCTACGCAACCCTCCACCAGCTCCATCACGCTCTCGTCGATGAGTGCGCTCTCCTTGAACTGTTCGCCACCGTGAACAACCCTATGACCAACGGCGTCGAGCTCTGCAAGCGAGGCGATTACACCGTGATTGGGGTCGGTGATGGCTTTGATAATGAGGTCGATACCTACGGTGTGGTCGGGAATGTCGGTGACGGTTTTGACGGGTTCTTTGCCGCCACCAGGCTTGTGAGTTATAACGCCGTCGTTGATGCCGATACGCTCCACAAGACCCTTGGCCAGAAGGCTGTTGCCGCCCTCTGTCATCTCTATTACTTGATACTTAATCGAACTGCTTCCGCAGTTAAGAACAAGAATTACCATTGTGTGTTGTTTTTGTGTTATTGTTTTGTTCGTGAATTATATTCTCGTTTGTTGGTGGGGTTCTCCCACATTGCTTTTCCGCTCGGGAGCGCCTGTTGCTCTACTGATATTTGTATCCCACGCCCTTGATGGTGACAATGTGGTCCTCGCCGATTTTTGTGCGTAGTTTGCGGATGTGGACATCAATGGTGCGGTCACCCACAATCACTTCGCTACCCCAAACCGTGGCATATATTTCCTCTCTCGAAAAGACCTTCTGTGGCTTGGAGTAGAGGAGTGCCAGCAGTTGGAACTCCTTGCGAGGAAGTACAAGTTCGTTGCCATTCTTGACCACCACAAAACGTTCCCTATCGATTGTGATGACATCCTTGCCAGCCATGGCAACCTCCGCCTCGCCGGTCTCGCTGCCGCATTCCCTACGCTTAAGTATGGCTTTGATGCGACTTACGAGCAACTTGGGGTGGATGGGTTTGGTGATGTAGTCGTCGGCGCCAAGCTCAAAACCGCGGAGTTGCGACTCGTCTTCGCCGCGAGCCGAGAGGAATACGATGATGGTGTTGGCCATCTCCGGCATCTCTCTCAATTTGCGGCACACCTCCATTCCGTCCATCTCGGGCATCATCACGTCGAGGAGCACGAGGTGAGGGAGAGTCTTGCGCGCTTTCTCAATGGCTATCAAACCATTAGGTGCGGTGGAAACATCAAAGCCCTCCTTTGTGAGGTTGAATCCCACAAACTCCAGGATGTCGGGTTCGTCGTCGACAAGTAGTATTCTGTAACTCATATCTTGGTACGTTGGCAACAAAATCCCCGAAAGGTAGTAATTATTGACCGAATTTCCTATTAATTTGCGTTATATTTATTTAGAGGTGTAAATTTGTTTGGATGTGGTTGGAAAGTCCGTTGGAATTACCTACATTTGTAGGTTATCTGTGCGCTTATGTGTCGCACAGAGCGAAATGAAACGTTAAAACCGTTAGATTATGACTACCGAAAAATTGAATTCTGTTCCTGAGGAACAAGTCGGCACCGCCGAAGATGCGAAACAGATTGCTACCGTAGAGCCCGCCGATGAGGTTGTGGCTGTTGCTGAGAATGACGATGTTGTCATTGGGGAGACCGAGGCCGTGAGCTTTGCCGAGGAAGATGCAGCACTCGCTGCAGAGGCTCCCGAATTTAAGCTCGAAAACGACGAAATCGCCGAGGAGAGTGCCGAGGTTGAAGATAGGCTCGCAAGCTCTCTCGAGGGGGTGGCAGAGATGAACAAAAGTGAGCTCGTCGATTATTTTGCATCGTTGCTGGAGAATAAACCCGTGCAGAATATGCGCTACGATGTTGAAGCTGTGAAGGTTGCTTTCTACAAAAAGCATCGCGCAGAGATCGATGAGGCAAAGAAGAAATATGTTGAAGAGGGTGGCGATGTGGAGAACTTCACGCCCGCCGTGGATGGTTGCGAGGTGAGGCTCAAAGAGCTATTTGCTCTCTATCGTGAGCGTCGCGAGGAGTATATGAACGAGCTCGAAAAGAGCAAGGAGGAGAACCTGAAGGTGAAACTCCAGATTATTGAGGAACTCAAAGCCCTTGTGGAGGGTGGGGAGACCGTGGGTCACACATTCCAGACCTTCAGGCAGTTGCAGCAGCGCTGGAAGGAGACCGGCGTGGTGCCACAGGCAAATGTGAAGGAGATTTGGGAGACCTACAACCTCCACGTTGAGAATTTCTACAACGTGGTGAAAATCAATAAGGAACTCCGCGACCTCGACTTGCAGCGCAATCTGGAGACGAAGGTTGCCCTCTGTGAAGCGGCCGAATCGCTGGTGGGTGAGGAGTCCATCGTTGCGGCATTCAAAAAGTTGCAGGATTTGCACGAGCAGTGGCGAGAGATTGGCCCCGTGGTAGCAGAGCAGAAAGAGGTTGTGTGGGAGCGCTTCAAGGAGGCTTCCTCGCGCATCAATCGCCAGCACCAGGAGCATTTCGAGGCTATCAAAGAGGAACAGAAAAAGAACCTGGCCCTCAAGGCAGAGCTTTGTGAGAAGGCGGAGGAACTCGCTACCGAACTGCTGACCACTCGCAAGGAGTGGAATAAGGCTTCGGATAAACTCATTGAGATTCAGAAAGTTTGGAAAACCATTGGTTTTGCTCCCAAGAAGGATAATGCCAAGATTTATGAACGATTCCGTAAGGCTTGCGATAAGTTCTTCGAACTCAAAAGAGGTTTCTATGAGAGCATCAAGAGCGAGATGGAGCACAATCTCCAGCTGAAGTTGGAGATTTGCGAGGCTGCGGAGGCAATTCAGGATAGCGAGCAGTGGAAGAAGACTGCCGACGAACTGATCGCCCTTCAGAAACGTTGGAAAGAGATCGGCTCGGTGGCTCGTCGTCACTCGGATGTTGTGTGGAAACGTTTCCGTGCTGCGTGTGACCACTTCTTCGCACGCAAGAGCGAGCATTTCGCCTCCGTAGATGCAGAGCACGCAGGCAATCTGGCGCAGAAGGTGGCTCTTGTGGAGGAGATTGAGAACTACGACATCAATGGTGGAAGCATTGAGAATATCAAGGAGTTCCAGCGTCGTTGGAGCGAAATAGGCTTTGTGCCCATCAAGGAGAAAGAGGCATTGCAGAAACGTTATCGTGCTGCCATCGACCACCTCTTTGCAGTTCTTCGTAGCGGCGATAAGGAGCGTGGCGCCGAGCGCTATCGCAACAAAATCAGCGGTATGAAGGGCAATGGTGGCAAGCTCCGCAATGAGCGCGATAGGCTCTACAATAAGGTTAAACAGCTCGAGAGCGACATCGCAACTCTCGAGAATAACATCGGATTCTTCTCCCGCTCCAAAGGTGCAGAGGCCTTGATTCGTGATGTGCAGCACAAGATTGAGAGAGCTAAAGAGGAGATGGCTGAGACCATTGAAAAGATTAATATTATCGACAAAGAACAAGAGTAAAACGCTAAAAATAGGGTAGTTATGTTTGAGAACGAGACCAAAACCACAAAGTATGTATTTGTGACAGGTGGCGTAGCATCGTCGCTCGGTAAAGGTATTATTTCGGCTTCCCTTGCCCGCTTGCTCAAGGGTAGGGGTTATTCGGTGACAATCCAGAAGTTGGACCCCTATATCAATGTCGACCCCGGAACCCTTAATCCCTATGAGCACGGTGAGTGCTATGTGACAGAGGATGGCGCGGAGACCGACTTGGACCTCGGTCACTATGAGAGGTTTACGGCTATTACCACCTCGCAGGCAAATAATGTGACCACGGGTAAGATCTACCAGAGTGTAATCAACAAGGAGCGCCGCGGTGACTTCCTGGGAAAGACCGTTCAGGTGATTCCTCATATTACCGACGAGATCAAGCGCCGCATTGTGCTGCTTGGCAAGAAGGGTGGCTACGATGTGGTCATCACCGAGATTGGCGGTACCGTGGGCGACATTGAGTCGCTGCCTTTCATCGAGGCTGTGCGCCAGCTGCGCTATGAGCTTGGATTTGGCAACACTATGGTGCTCCACCTCACTTTGGTGCCCTATATGAAGGCCTCGGGTGAGCTCAAGACCAAGCCTACACAGCACTCTGTTAAGCAGTTGCTGGAGAATGGTTTGCAGCCCGATGTGCTTGTGCTGCGCTCGGATGTGGAACTTGGTGCGGATTTGCGTAGGAAGGTTGCTCTCTTCTGCAACGTTTCGCCCAATGCCGTTATTGAGTCCATCGATGTGCCCACAATCTACGAGGTGCCCCTGAAGATGCAGGAGCAGAAGCTCGACGAGGTGGTGCTCGAGAAGCTCCATCTGCCTTGCGAGGGTGAGTCGGATATGGTCACTTGGAGGGAGTTTGTTGAGAAGGTGAAAAACCCCAAGGATGTTGTAAACATCGCTTTGGTGGGCAAGTATACAGAGCTGCCCGATGCCTACAAATCCATTGTTGAAGCATTTGTTCACGCAGGAGCAGCCAACGATGTGAAAGTCAAGGTGCAGTACATCAATGCGGAGAAGGTGAATGCGGAGACTGCCGATGAGATTCTTGGCGGCTGGGATGGCATTTTGGTAGCGCCCGGCTTCGGTCACCGCGGTATCGAGGGTAAGATTACGGCTGTGAAGTATGCGCGCGAGAATAAGGTGCCATTTATGGGTATCTGCCTCGGTATGCAGTGCGCCGTGATTGAGTATGCACGCAACGTTTTGGGCTTTGCGGATGCCAACTCGGCAGAGATGGAGACCCCTACCGAGCATCCCGTAATTGACCTTATGGAGGAGCAGAAGAATGTGACCGACAAGGGTGGTACTATGCGTCTCGGTGCATATCCTTGTAGGATTCAGAGGGATAGCAATCTCTATGAGGCCTATGGTCAGGAGATGACCTATGAGCGTCACCGCCATCGCTATGAGTTCAACAGCAAGTTCTTGGCCGACTTTGAGAAGGCCGGAATGAGGGCAACCGGTGTCAATCCCGAGACGGGTCTTGTGGAGGCCGTAGAGATTGCAGACCACCCCTGGTATGTTGGTGTGCAGTTCCATCCCGAGTATAAGAGTACGGTTAAACGTCCCCACCCCTTGTTTGTGGGCTTCGTGGCTGCATCTCTCAAGAATAGAAACAAATAGATTGTATTACTTAAATAAAAGCTTTAAGAAAAAGAAATGGACAAAAAGAGTATTGTAGGCTTTGTGCTTATGGGCCTCATCTTGTTTGGATACAGTTGGTATCAGGGCAAGCAGGAGGAGAAAGCACGTGCAGCCTATTTTGCTGCCCAGAGGGAGCAGTTTATTGCCGACTCCATAGATAGAGTTGAGCATCCCGAGAAATATATCAATGAGATCGTTGCCGAGATGGACAACGAGAAGGCTCAGGCCGAGGCTATTGCTGCACAGCAGGCATTGGCGCAGGAGCGTTTTGAGAATGAATTGCACCGCAACTTCGGTGAGACTCTCGTGGAGGCAATGAATGGTGAGGCTCAGTATTTCACCCTTGAGAATGAGGTGATGAAAATGACCGTATCATCCAGAGGTGCAATGGTTTCCGACGTTGAGCTGAAGCAATACACAAAGTACTCCGAGGATGGCGAGGGTACACCCGTCAAGATGTTCGACCCCAACAATGCCAAGTTTGACCTCGGTTTCTATATGCGTCGTGGCTATAGTGAAACCAAACTCAATACCGAGAATTTCTTCTTTACAACATCTGGTGTCCAGAACGCAGTGGATAAGGAGGGCAATGCACTTCAGACTCTTACACTTGCACTGCCTATGGATGAAGATTCGCGCCTCGAGTTTGTCTACACTATGAAGGAGGGCGACTATATGGTCGACTTCGACGTGAACTTTGTGGGTATGAATGAGTGGATGAACAACTCCACCTCGTTTGACATCACTTGGAATAACACCTCCTACCAGAATGAGCGTGGCTATCAGAACGAGAATATGTACACCACAATCTCCTATCTCTTCCCCGACGATAGGAAGGTGGAGAAACTCGGTATGGCCGATGGCAGCAAACGTGGTGGCGGTAGCCGCAGGGAGACTATTCAGACTGAGTTTGAGTGGTTTGCATTCCAGCAGCAGTTCTTCTCGTCGATTATGATTGCCCCCAAGGGTTTCAGCAATGGCGCTCTCTCGTTTGACACCTACAAACCCGGCAGTGGCTACATCAAGGACTTCCAGGCAAGCGTAACCGTGCCCTTCGATGTCAATGAGGATAGCTACAACTTCAAGTTCTACTATGGTCCCAACAAATACTCGCTTTTGAAGGATTATGACCTTGGTCTTGAGAAACTTGTGCAGCTTGGTGGTCGTCTGGTGAGCTGGGTGAATAGGTGGATCGTTATCCCCGTATTCGACTTGCTGAGCCGTTTCATCGGCAGCTATGGACTCATCATTCTGCTGCTTACCATCTTCATCAAACTCCTCATCTTCCCCTTGACCTATAAGTCGATGATGTCGTCGGCTAAGATGAGGGCAATCCGCCCTGAGATTATGGCCATTCAGGCCAAATATCCCAAGGCACAGGTTGACCAAAATGAGATGATGAAGAGCCAGCAGGCGACGATGGAACTCTACAAGAAGTATGACGTTAGCCCTATGGGTGGATGTCTGCCTATGTTGATTCAGTTCCCCGTGCTCATTGCAATGTTCCGTTTCTTCCCCACAGCAATCGAGCTTCGTGGCGAGAGCTTCTTGTGGATGAAGGACCTCTCCACTTATGATAGCATTCTCAACCTGCCCTTTAATATTCCGTGGTATGGTAACCACGTCAGCCTGATGGCTTTGATTATGGCCGTAACGCTGTTCTTCTACACCAAACTCACCTACAAAGAGCAGGAACAGCAGACTGCTGCGGCTCCCGGTATGGCTGGTATGAAGTTTATGATGCTCTACTTCACACCTATTATGATGTTGATGTGGATGAATAACTACGCCAGCGGTCTGTGCTACTACTACTTCGTGTCGCAGATGCTGACCATCATTCAGAACTTCGCATTCCGCTATGGCATCAACGAGGAGCGACTCCGCGCCAAGATGTTGGCCAAAGCAAAGGCCAAAGGCCCCAAGCAGAAGAGCAAATGGCAGCAGAGGCTCGAGGAGGCTCAGCGCCAGCAGGAGCAGATGATGAAGGAGCGTGAGCGCAAGCAGTATCGCTCGAAACATTAATTGAGGCGGCAAGAACGCCCATCAAAAGAAGAGTGATTCGCACATTTGGTGTGAATCACTCTTCTTTTTTGGATCAACGTGTGGGGCTAAGGTCTGTGTGGAAGACACCAGACCAAAAATGATTAGAGACCCGTGATGGCCTTGATGTCGTTGAGAATGTTGAGTGCCTCAATGGGGGTGAGGGAGTTGATGTCGAGGTCACGGATGCGGTCGCGAATCGAGAGTAGCACGGGGTCCTCGAGCTGGAACATACTCAACTGTATGCCTACGGGAGGCACACTCTTCACAGCCTTCACCTTGGGCGTAGCCTTGCCACTCTTGCCCGATTGCTCCACTGCGATGGAGTCCTCGGCGTGGGAAGCAACCAGCACTGCCAGAATCTCATCCGCCCTCTCCACAACCTTGGTTGGCATACCTGCAAGTTTGGCAACGTGGATACCAAATGAGTTGTCCGTACCTCCTCGACGGAGCTTACGCAAGAATAGAATGGTGCGACCAACCTCTTTGACCGAAACGTTGTAGTTCTTCACTCTCTCGAGGCTCTCCTCCATCTGGTTGAGTTCGTGGTAGTGGGTGGCAAAAAGGGTCTTCGCGCGCGCACGCGTATGATTATGTAGGTATTCCACCATACTCCACGCAATGGATATGCCGTCGTAGGTGCTTGTGCCACGACCAATCTCGTCGAGCAACACGAGGCTGCGGTCCGTAACATTGTTGAGAATCGAGGCGCTCTCGAGCATCTCCACCATAAAGGGACTCTCGCCCTGGGAAATATTGTCACTTGCACCCACCCGGGTGAAGATTTTGTCCACAATGCCTATGTGTGCGCTCGAGGCGGGGACAAAGGAACCCATCTGTGCCATCAGTACGATGAGTGCCGTCTGGCGGAGTAGGGCGCTCTTACCCGACATATTCGGACCCGTAATCATCATTATCTGCTGACTCTTATCGTCGAGGTAGACATCGTTGGGCACATACTGTTCGCCCACGGCCATCATCATCTCAATGACGGGATGGCGCCCATCGCGAATGTCGATAACCTTGTCGTCCGAAATCTCGGGACGCACATAGCCCCTCTCGAGTGCAATGGCTGCAAAGGATGTGAGACAGTCGAGTCGAGCCACCACTGCTGCATTGCGCTGTAATTCGGTGAGTGAGCCGGCCAAATAGTGGAGCAACTCGTCCCATAAGCGGGCCTCGATGGCGAGGATTTTCTCCTCGGCTCCGAGCACTTTCTCCTCATACTCTTTGAGCTCGGCGGTGATGTAGCGTTCGGCATTGGCGAGGGTCTGTTTGCGTACCCATTCCGCAGGTACCTTATCCTTGTGGGAGTTGCGGACCTCTATGTAGTAGCCAAAAACGTTGTTGTAACTAACTCGAAGTGAGGGGATTCCTGTGCGAAGGCTCTCGCTTTGCTGAATGTCGGCAATGCGATCCTTGCCGTGGAGAACAATACCTCGGAGGTCGTCGAGCTCGAGATCCACTCCGTCGGCGATGATTCCTCCGCGTTGAATCTGGTTGCTACTCGGGTCGGGATATATTGTGGCGGCAATCTTTCGGCGTTGCTCAGCCATAGGTATGAGCGTGGAACCGATGATCTCAAGTGCTTGGTTGCCACTATTCTCGAGCATACACTGAAGCTCTTCGATGGCTCCGAGCGAATCTTTTAGTGCATTGACCTCGCGGGGAGTGATGCGCCCCACAGCAATGCGTGAGGCAAGGCGTTCCAAGTCGCTAATGAGGCTGAGCGAAGTGCCTATCGTATCCCTCATCTCGGGTGCATCCTTGATGGCTTCCACAATATTCAGGCGCGCATTGAGTTTGTCGACATCCTTGATGGGCATTGTTATCCAATGGCGCAGAAGCCTACCACCCATAGGGGTCGATGTGCGGTCGATGGCGTCGGCAAATGATCCCTTACCTGCGGTGTTGTTGGTGCCGAGAAGTTCGAGGTTGCGGATGGTGAAACGATCAATCCAGACATATTTGTCGGGGTCGATGCGCGAGATGGAGTTGATGTGTGCAATATCCTTGTGCTCGGTGTAGTCGAGGTAGTGGAGGATTGCTCCTGCGGCAGTGATGCCTGCGCCCATACGCTCAATGCCATAGCCCTTGAGCGAGCGTACACCAAACTGCTTGCAGAGTTTTTTGCGACTCACCTCCTCGTTGAAAACCCAACGGTCGAGACGATAGGTGTAGTTGCGGCCACTGACAGCCTGAGAGAATCGGTCCTCCATACCGCGCTCATAGACAATCTCCTTGGGGGAGAAGTTGGCAATGAGTTTGTCGGTGTAGTCGTCGTTGCCCTCACCCACATAGAACTCACCTGTCGAGAGGTCGAGTAGGGCGATGCCGTTGCGCTTTTCACCGAAGTGGATTGCGGCAAGAAAGATGTTTTCGCGTGCGGAGAGAATGTTTTCGTTCATCACCACACCCGGGGTTACCAGCTCTACAACGCCTCTTTTCACCAAACCCTTAACCGACTTGGGGTCCTCGAGTTGCTCGCATACAGCCACGCGTCGACCTGCTCGCACGAGCTTGGGGAGATAGGTGTTGACGGCGTGATAGGGGAAACCGGCCATTTCGATGAAATTGCTCGGACCATTGCCCTTGCGAGTGAGTGCAATGCCGAGTATGGAGGCTGCTTCAACAGCATCCTCACCATAGGTCTCGTAGAAGTCACCCACTCGGAAGAGGAGGATGGCGTCGCTGTGTGTTGCCTTAATGGAGAAGTATTGTTGCATCAAAGGAGTCTCCTTTGGCTGTTTCTCTTGTTTTGCCACTTGTCGGAAAGTTTTGGGTTTACATCCTGCAAATGTACCTATAATATTTTAGAAAGGGCTCTTCGGGTGGCGGTTTTTTCACCTCAAAGGTGGAATTTTGCTCTTTTGGATATATTTCCGTTGGCATAAATGGCTGGGTGTGGGGATGATGATTTTTTGTGGTTGAGAGATTTTGAAATGTAAAAAAATATACATACTTTTGTGGGCAAATTGAGCCACGAAGATTATGACTATTTGCACCCAAATATCTATCAAAGGCCGCTTGGCCAGGAATGAGGGCCCTAATAGTCGTGTTATCTTTGTTGGTTTGTGGAATATGAGGTGATTCGCCAGTGCGAGTTACCTCTTTTTTTATGCCATAATTTCTTGTTTGGAGTATGAATCGAGTCAGTGTAGAGTCGTTGGTAATCAAGGGCGCAAAGGTATGGTATGAGGGTGCATTCAGGGTTGCAGATGTCCGCATCCGCGATGGTATTCTCGTTGAAATAGCTTCCGACATTGAGCCTGCCGAGGGCGAAGATGTCAAGGAGGCGGAGGGAAAACATCTTCTCCCCGGACTTGTGGATATGCACGTCCACTTGCGTGAGCCCGGTTATGGCTACAAGGAGACAATCTCCAGCGGCACGAGGGCAGCCGCGCGTGGCGGCTTCACAACTGTGTGCCCTATGCCCAACCTCAATCCCGCCCCCGACACTCTCGATAATCTCCGCGAACAACTCTCCATCGTTGAGCGCGATGCATTCATAGATGTGCGTCCCTATGCAACCATCACTATGGCTCGCAAGGGAGCTGAACTCGTCGATTATGAGGCACTTGCACCCTATGTTGCTGGTTTTTCCGACGATGGTACAGGTGTGCAGTCGGCAGAGGTTATGGAGGCAGCAATGGCTCGCATTGCACCCACGGGTAAACTCCTTGCGGCCCACTGCGAGGTGGAGAGCCTACTCAATGGCGGCTACATCCACGACGGCGAGTGGGCAAAGGCTCGCGGCCACCGAGGCATCTGCTCCGAGAGTGAGTGGGGAGAGGTGAAACGCGATATTGAGATTGCCGAGCGCACGGGGTGTAGGCTCCACATTTGCCACATCTCCACAAAGGAGAGTGTGGAACTTATTCGTCAGGCAAAGCAGAGGGGTGTGAGGGTGACTTGTGAGACGGCGCCCCACTATTTGGTGCTCTGCGACGAGGATATGAAGGAGGAGGGCCGCTTCAAGATGAATCCACCACTGCGTGCAAGGGCCGATATGGAGGCGTTGCGCCGAGGTGTGGCAGATGGCACTATCGACGTGATTGCTACCGACCACGCACCCCATTCGGCAGAAGAGAAGGCTAAGGGCTTGGAAAAGAGCGCGATGGGTGTTGTGGGCATTGAGACTTCGCTGGCCGCCATCTACACCTTTATGGTGGGCGGAGGAGTGATTGGACTCGAGCAGATGGTACGCCTGATGTCGCTCAATGCCAGAGCGTTGCTCGGTATGGGCGGAGGCATAATCCTCGGAGAGAAGATTGATGCGACGCTGGTGGATTTCCGCACAGAGTTTAATGTTGAGCCCGATAAGTTTCTCTCCAAAGGAAGGAGTACTCCCTTTGAGGGGATGAGAATGAGGGGCGAGGTGGAACTTACCATCGCCGCCGGACGTGTGGTCTACGAAAAATAGATGATAATTCGATAAACAGATATGTATAAGAGAGATAAATACAGGGTAGTATCCAATCAACCACTCACTGCAAAGACAATGCTGATGGTGTTGGAGGGCGATACCCAATATATCACCACAGCGGGTCAGTTTGTGAATATCGCTGTGGAGGGCAAATTCTTGCGACGCCCCATTTCGGTGTGTGACTACGACGAAAGGAGTATCACGCTCCTCTATGATGTGGTGGGCGAAGGTACGGCAGCTATGAGCCGTATGGAGGTTGGAACAGAACTCGACCTGCTGACAGGACTCGGTAATGGTTTCTCGGAGAGCGCGGAGTGCCACCGCCCGGCACTGCTTGGTGGCGGCATCGGATGCGCTCCATTGCTCAATCTTGCCAAGAAACTGCTGGCCAGAGGTGTGAAACCCGTGGTTATTCTCGGCTTCAATGGCGCCGGCGACGTGGTTGCGGCAGATATGTTCGAGAGCCTCGGGGTGGAGACCTACGTCGCCACTGTGGATGGCTCGGTGGGAACCAAGGGGTTTGTGACCGACGTAATCCGCGAAAAAGGCCTCGAGTGTGACTATTTCTACGCTTGTGGCCCGATGCCTATGCTCAGGGCTCTGTGTGGTAGCCTCGAATGGAGAGGCGAGGTGAGTCTCGATGAGAGAATGGCTTGTGGTTTTGGCGTATGTATGTGTTGCAGCGTGGAGACCAAGAGCGGCGCAAAACGTATATGCAAGGAGGGACCTGTGTTCTTAAAGGAGGATTTGATATGGAAGTAAAGAGAGATATGAGCGTGGAGTTGAGCGGCGTAAAGCTCGATAATCCCGTGATCCCCGCCAGCGGATGCTTCGGCTTTGGCTATGGTATGGCGGAGTTCTATGATATCAACATCTTGGGCTCGATTTCATTCAAAGGCACTACGCGCGAGGCTCGCTATGGCAATCCACTGCCTCGCGTGGCGGAGTGTACATCGGGAATGATTAATGCTGTGGGCCTCCAAAATCCCGGCATTGACGCTGTGATTGCGGAAGAATTGCCCAAGATGAGGGCCGCTTTCCACAAGCCTATCATCGCCAACATCAGTGGTTTTTCTATTGATGAATATGTAGAATGCTGTCGGAAGATTGACAAGGAGGAACAGGTGGCCATCATTGAGCTCAATGTAAGTTGCCCCAATGTGCACGGAGGCGGTATGAGCTTTGGTACTTCGGCCGAGTCGGTTGCCGAGGTGGTGAGGGCAGTGAAACAGGTTGTTACCAAACCTCTCTATGTGAAACTCACACCCAATGTTACGGACATTGTGTCGATTGCAAAGGCTGCCGAGGCTGCAGGTGCAGATGGTATATGCCTGATTAATACAATGCTCGGTATGAGGATCAATACTCGCACTCGCAAACCCGTCATTGCCAACACTATGGGTGGCTTTTCGGGCGCAGCCGTATTCCCTGTGGCTGTGAGAATGGTCTACCAAGTGGCAAAGGCTTGTAGCATTCCCGTCATCGGTTGTGGCGGCGTGGAGAGTGCCAGCGATGTCATTGAGATGATGATGGCCGGAGCCTCGGCTGTGGAGGTGGGAGCCGCCAATTTGCGTAACCCCTATGCCTGCAAGGAGATAATCGAGGCCCTGCCTGCGGAGATGGAACGACTTGGAATTGAGAAATTAACAGATATAATCGGAATCGTATGAACGCAAAAGATGTAATCATTGCCTGTGACTTTGCCTCGGCAGAGCAGACTATGGCATTCCTCGACAAATTCGAGGGTGAGGAGCGCAAACCCTTCCTCAAAATCGGTATGGAACTCTACTATGCAGAGGGCAACGCCATCGTGAAAGAGATTAAGCGCAGGGGACACAAAATCTTCCTCGATCTCAAATTGCACGATATTCCCAACACGGTGCGTAAGGCTATGAAAGTGCTGTCGGCACTCGATGTGGATATGGTGAATGTACACGCTTCGGGCACGGTGGAGATGATGAAAGCTGCCAAGGAGGGACTCACCCGCGAGGATGGCTCGAGGCCCCTTTTGATTGCTGTGACCCAGCTTACCTCCACATCGGAGCAGGCTATGCAGCAGGAGCTCCTCATTGGTGCAACCATTGGCGATACGATTATCAAATATGCAAAGAACGCCAAAGAGGCTGGTCTCGATGGTGTGGTTTGTTCGCCCCTCGAGTCGACCATTGTGAAGGATGCGTGTGGCAATGAGTTTATGACCATCACCCCCGGCATTCGCTTTGCCGATTCGGCTGCCGACGACCAGGTGAGGATCACCTCTCCCGCAAAGGCGCGTCAGCTTGGCTCGGACTACATTGTGGTGGGTCGCCCCATTACTGCAGCCGAGGATCCCGTGGCTGCATATCGCAGGTGTGTTGCAGAGTTTTTGGAGTTGAATTAATAAATATACAAAAGAGAGATGAATACCGAAAAAATTGTGGCAGCCGAGTTGCTCAGCATCGGCGCCGTTTTCTTGAGCCCCGATAAGCCTTTCACTTGGGCAAGTGGCATCAAAAGCCCCATCTATTGCGACAACCGATTGATTCTCACCGCCCCTGCAGCACGCAAAGTGGTGGAGAGTGCAATTGCACAGACCGTCAAAGAGAAATTCCCCGAGGCAGAGGTGTTGATGGGAACAAGCACTGCTGGCATTGCCCACGCCGCTATCGCTGCCGACATCCTCGATATGCCTATGGGCTATGTGCGTGGTAGCGCAAAGGACCACGGCAGGGGTAATCGCATCGAGGGTCGCCTTGAGCAGGGCGCCAAGGTGGTGGTTATTGAGGACCTTATCTCCACCGGCGGTAGCTGCATCGACGTTGTGGAGGCTCTCCGCGAGGCAGGTGCAGAGGTGCTTGGCGTGGTGAGCATATTCACCTACGGAATGAAGAAGGGCTTGGAGAGGTTGGCTGCTGCAAATGTCACCAACTACTCGCTCTCGAACTTCGACACACTCGTGGGTGTGGCTGTGGAGAAAGGCTACATTGCCGCAAGCGATGAGGCTCGACTCAAACAGTTTATGAGCAATCCCCAGGACGAGTCTTGGATGAATAAATAGAATAGACTTAGGTTAGTTAAACATAAACTTTAATCCAAACAATATAAACATACGACTATGAGACACTTGATTGACCCCACCGACCTCTCAATGCAGGAGCTTAACGAGATTATTGACCTCGCACTCGATATCATCGAAAATCGCGATAAATATACCGAAGCTTGCAAGGGTAAGAAATTGGCCACTCTCTTCTATGAGCCAAGTACTCGCACCCGCTTGAGCTTTACATCGGCTATGCTGGAGCTTGGTGGTACTGTTCTCGGTTTCTCGGATGCAAAGAGCTCTTCGGTGGCAAAAGGCGAGACCTGTGCCGACACCACCAAGACCATCAGCTGCTTTGCAGACATCATCGCTATGCGTCACTTTGAGGAGGGTGCCGCTCTTGTTGCTGCACAGAATGCCCGCATCCCCGTTATTAATGCAGGTGACGGCAGCCACAGCCATCCCACCCAAACCCTCACCGACCTTCTGACCATCAAGCGTGAGGTGGGTCGTTTCGATAATCTCACCATCGGTTTCTGCGGCGACCTCCGATTTGGTCGTACCGTTCACTCGCTCATCAAGGCAATGTCGCGCTATGAGGGTGTGAAGGTGGTGCTGATTGCCCCCGAGCAGTTGCGTCTGCCCAGCTATATGAAGCAGGAGGTTTGCGATAAGAACAACATCCCCTATGTGGAGGTTTCGTCGATGGAGGAGGTTATGGGCGACCTCGACATCCTCTATATGACCCGCGTGCAGAAAGAGCGCTTCCTCGATGAGGATGAGTTTGACCGCCTGAAAGATAGCTTCATTCTTGATCCCTCGAAGCTCAAAAATGCTCGTCCCGAGATGCGTATTCTCCACCCACTGCCTCGTGTAAACGAGATTACCGTGGATGTGGATGCCGACCCCAGGGCTGCATACTTCCGTCAGGTTGAGAATGGTAAATTCGTGCGTATGGCATTGATTATGAAGCTTCTTGAGTGGGCTAAGGATGATAGCAAGACCATCGACCTCATCCCCGCCGACGCAGTGAAGAACGAGTATGTATGTAGCAACAAACGCTGCATCTCCAACCTCGAGAATGTGGATTCCTACTTCCGCCCTCGCACCGACAAGCCCGGTAAGTTCCGTTGTGTCTACTGCGAGTCGAAGGCAAAATTGTAGTAGTTTGTTGATAACTTATTAGTAATAATATTTCACATTTGGAGAAAAAATATTAACTTTGCCAAGTTGGATAATGATAACCGAAAGGTGAGCTGAAATTGTATGAGCAGACCTCGAAACATATCCGCCGAGAAGATAGAGTGGCGCAAAGGTATGATGGCCGGAGGTGGTCGTCAGGTGGCGTGGGGATTGGAAACAGCCCTCGCAGCGGAAAAGTGCGCCTTCTCGAAAGCAAAAGTTGCGACCTTAAGTGAAATGTAGATAGAGTGTGACCGCCGACGTAGTGTGTTGGCGGTCACGCTTTTATGATAAATTATTAGCTATAAATTGAAATGAAAGTAGGCGTTGTAATGGGCTCGACGAGCGACTGGGGTGTTATGTCGGGCGCGACTGCCATTTTGGAGCAGTTCGGAATTGAATATGAAAAGAAAGTCTTGAGCGCACATCGCACTCCTGCCGCACTCGAAGAGTGGGTGGCAGGTGCAAGAGAACGTGGTTTGGCCGCAATTATTGCCGGCGCAGGCGGCGCTGCTCACTTGGCAGGTGTGGTTGCAGCATTCACAACTCTTCCCGTAATCGGTGTGCCCATCAAGTCGCGTTCGCTCGAAGGTCTGGACTCGTTGCTCTCGATGGTGCAGATGCCCTCGGGTATTCCTGTGGCAACCGTAGGCATCGACGGCGCCAAAAATGCAGCCCTACTTGCTGTGGCAATGATGGCTGTGACCGATGAAGAACTGAAAATCAAACTCGACGATTTCCGCGCCGAGCAGGCTAAAAAGGTTCTCGAATCGGAGATCTAATCCCAATACTGCCGCTTAGGCAACCCAAACAAACGATTATCCACACTACCCATTCATAGAAACGGAATGAAAACCTACCGCTTATTCGTAGAGAAACGTGAGCCCTTCAGGGTGGAGGCCGAGAGTCTCCGTCGTGAACTCAACTCCAATCTCGGACTCAATATCTCATCTCTCAGACTGCTGTGTGTCTACGACCTCTTTGGCTTCACCGATGAACTCGTGGAGAAGAGTAGCTACAAGGTGTTTGGAGAGAAGGCTACCGACACTGTCTCAGGTGAGGTAGATTTCAAAGGAATGCCCCACTTGGCCATTGAGTGCCTCCCCGGTCAGTTCGACCAGCGAGCTGCCTCGGCTGTGGAGTGCGTGAAACTGCTCGAGCCCACCGCAGATGTGGAGATTCGCAGCGCAAAACTCCTCATTTTCGACAATGGCGTTGGTGAGCAGGAGATGGAGAAGATTGCACGCTACTGCATCAATACCGTGGAGTCGAGGGAGAAGAACCTCGACGTGCTTGTGCCTGCCGAGAGAGCTACGGCCAAGAGTGTTGAGATTCTCGATGGCTTCCGCTACATCACTCGCGAGGATGCTACGAGCTACTGCAAGGAGAAGGGACTCGCTATGAATGGTGACGACTTGATGGAGGTGGTGAGGTATTTCACCGCAGAGGGTAGGGACCCCAACGAGACCGAATTGAGGATTCTCGACACCTACTGGAGCGACCACTGCCGCCACACTACCTTCACAACCGAGCTGACGGACATTATCGTGGAGGATTCGTTTGTGTCGGACGACATTAAAGACGCCGTCGATATGTGGCGAAACATCCGCAGGAAACTTGGCCGCGAGGGCAAGAGCCTCTGCTTGATGGATCTCGCCACCATCGGCGCGAGGTATCTCAAGAAGCAGGGCCTGCTCGACGATATGGAGCAGAGCGAGGAGAACAACGCTTGCAGCATCTACATCGACGTGGATGTGGATGGTAAGCCCGAGCGTTGGTTGCTGATGTTCAAGAATGAGACCCACAACCATCCCACCGAGATTGAGCCCTTTGGTGGTGCATCGACCTGCTTGGGTGGCGCAATCCGCGACCCGCTGAGTGGTCGTAGCTACGTCTATCAGGCTATGAGGGTGACTGGTGCGGGTAATATCTACCTTCCTGTGGAGGAGACCCTGAAGGGCAAACTGCCCCAGAGGGTTATCTCCGTCAGGGCCGCTGCAGGCTACTCTTCCTATGGCAACCAGATTGGCTTGGCAACCACCCACGTTAGGGAGATTTACCACCCCGACTATGTCGCTAAACGTCTTGAGATTGGTGCCGTTGTAGGCGCCGTTAAGGCGGAGAATGTGCGACGCGAGACCCCCGAAGAGGGCGACATCATCTTGATGTTTGGTGGCCGCACCGGCCGAGATGGCATCGGTGGTGCTACCGGTTCGTCGAAGGAGCACAATGCATCTTCGATTGAGGAGTGTGGTAGTGAGGTGCAGAAGGGTAATGCACCCGAGGAGAGGAAAATTGCACGTCTCTTCCGCCGTCCCGAGGTTACCCGACTGATTAAGAAATCCAACGACTTTGGTGCAGGTGGTGTCAGTGTGGCTATTGGTGAGCTTACCGATGGCTTGGATATCTATCTCGACAGAGTCCCCACAAAATATAGCGGCCTGAATGCCACCGAAATCGCCATCAGCGAGTCGCAGGAGCGAATGTCGGTGGTGGTGGATGCCAAAGACCGCCAGGAGTTTGAAACCTACTGCCACGAGGAGAATATAGAGGTGACCCACGTTGCCAATGTGACCTCTACGGGCCGTATGAGAATGTTCTATGGCGACAAGGTTGTGGCCGACCTGAGCAGGGAGTTTATCGACTCTGCAGGTGCACGCCACTATGCATCGGCCATTGTTGGCGAAGTGGAGGATAGGAATCCCTTTGTGCGCGAGATTGAGGGCGCAACTCTGGAGGATAAGTTCCACACCATTCTTGCCGACCCCAATGTCACCTCGCAGAAGGGTCTTATTGAGATGTTCGACTCGAGCATTGGCCGCTCCACCGTGTTGATGCCATTCGGTGGCAAGACCCAGCGCACAGAGTCGCAGGTGAGCGTACAGAGGCTCCCCGTGGGCAATCATATCACTAATACTGCGAGCCTTATGGCCTTTGGCTTCAATCCCTACTTGAGTAGCTGGAGCCCCTATCACGGTGCCGCCTATGCTGTTGTGGAGGCCGTGGCAAAGGCTGTGGCTGCAGGTGCAGAGTATGATAAGATGAGGTTTACCTATCAGGAGTATTTCGAGAAGATGGCGAGCTCAAAGGCTTGGGGAAAACCCCTCGCGGCTCTGCTTGGCGCACTGCGTATGCAGGTGGCCCTCGGTCTTCCCTCCATCGGAGGTAAGGACTCTATGAGCGGCACCTTTGCCAGCATCAGCGTGCCCCCGACCTTGGTTGCGTTTGGTGTGACCGCCATCGATAGCAGGGTTGTGATTAGCCCCGAGTGGAAAAAAGCCGGCAGCTACCTCTATCTTGTGCGCCACACTCCGCTGACAAACTATATGCCCGACACTGCCGAACTCATTGATATCTACGAGACCGTGCGCCACAAAATATTCTCGGGCGCAATTACCTCTGCATATGCCATTGGTTTCGGCGGCGTGGCTGAGGCTCTGGCTAAGATGAGCTTTGGCAACTGCATTGGCGCCGAAGTGAATGTGAACGAGGCAGACCTCTTTAGCTTTGGCTATGGCTCCATCTTGGTGGAGAGCAATCGAGAGTTGGACTATCCCCACTTTGAGTTGCTGGGTTGCACAAACGACACGAATGTGCTGAAAGTGAACGGCACAGAGATGAGCATAGAGTCGCTGTGTGAGGTGAATAGGCTCAAATTTACCGAGATTTACCCCGATCGTAGTGGAGTGAAAGGTGAGGTTGAGAATGCCACCTCGGGTGAGAATAAGTGCCGCTATGCAGGCGAAGCAGTGGAGCACCCTGTGGTGTATCTCCCTGTATTCCCCGGCACCAACTGCGACTACGATATGGCCAAGGCCTTCGAGCGAGAGGGCGCAATCATCACCACATCTGTGTTCCGCAACCTCACAGCAGAGGATATCGACCGCTCCACCGAGGAGATGGCTGCACACATCGACAACTGCCACATTTTGGCAATCAGTGGCGGCTTCTCGGCAGGTGATGAGCCCGATGGTAGCGGTAAGTTTATTGCCAATGTGTTGCAAAACCAGAGGGTTAAGGATGCAATCGGCCGTCTTGATGAGAGGGGTGGCCTGATTCTGGGTATCTGCAACGGTTTCCAAGCACTCGTCAAGTCGGGCTTGCTTCCCTTTGGTAAAATTGGTGAGCTCACTGAGGAGTCGCCCACCTTGTTCCACAACGACATCAACCGCCACATCTCGCAGGTGGTAACCACAAGGGTGGCATCTGTGGCTTCTCCCTGGCTTGAGGGCTTCGAATTGGGTGAACTCCACTCGATTGCAGCCTCGCACGGCGAGGGTAGGTTTGTGGCAAGTGCCGAGTTGGCTGCCCAGCTGAGGGCCAATGGTCAGATTGCTTTCCAATATGCCGACGCTGCGGGTAACGCAACGATGAACTCGCCCGAAAACCCCAACGGCTCCACCGAGGCAATCGAGGGTATCATTTCACTCGAGGGTAGGGTGCTTGGCAAGATGGGTCACTCGGAACGCTACGAGGAGGGCTTGATGAAGAATATCGCTGGCAACAAGGAGCAAAACCTCTTCCGCAATGCGATGAACTACTTTCGCAAGAAATAAAAGAAAATAAGTTACATAAATAATACAAAAAACATTATCAGGTATGAAACAGTTGGATATGCTCTACGAGGGCAAAGCAAAACAGGTATTTGCTACAGATGAGGAAGATAAAGTGATCATTCACTACAAAGATGCCGCTACCGCTTTCAATAACATCAAGAAAGCAACCATCGAGAACAAAGGTGTGTTGAACAACAAGATCTCCACCATCGTATTCCACTATCTGCAGGCAAAGGGTATCCCCACACACTACATCGAAACCCTCAATGAGCGCGACCAACTCTGTCTGAGAGTCTCCATTCTCCCCTTGGAGGTTATCGTGCGTAACGTCATTGCTGGTTCGATGGCAAAACGCCTCGGCATTGAGGAGGGTACCAAAGCCCCCAACACCATTTTTGAGATTTGCTACAAAGATGACGCGCTGGGCGATCCCCTGATTAACGACCACCACGCTGTGGCTCTGGGCGCTGCCACCTACGAGGAGTTGGCCGAGATCTACGCCCTTACCGCACGCATCAATGAGGCTCTGATTGAGATGTTTGCAAGCATCAACATCCGCCTCGTGGACTTCAAGATCGAGTTCGGTAAGACCGCCGACGGCAAGATTGTTTTGGCAGACGAGATTAGCCCCGACACCTGCCGCCTCTGGGATGCAACCACCAACGAGAAACTCGATAAAGACCGTTTCCGCAGGGATATGGGCAAGGTCATCGAGGCCTATGAGGAGATTAACGCACGTTTGAATACCATTAAATAATTCCGAGCTATGAGCTCATCCGAAGATAATAGAAGAGAGGAGAGATCTCTGCACGAGGAGTGCGGCGTGTTCGGCATCTACGGCTCCGATGACGCATCCAACATCTGCTACTATGGCCTCCACGCATTGCAGCATAGGGGCCAGGAGGGTTGTGGCATTGTCAGCACCGAGGGCGAGGAACTGAAATACATCAAAGGTCCCGGACTCGTCAACAACGTATTCAACGAGCAGAACCTCAAGAGTCTCAAGGGTAAGATTTCCATCGGTCAGGTGCTCTATACCAATGCCGGCGGTGGCGAAGTGGCGGAGAACATTCAGCCCATCGTATTCCATCACGGCACGGGCGATTTTGCCATTTCGTATAATGGTAAATTGGTTAATGCCAGCCGATTGAGAAAATATCTTGAAGATAAGGGTAGCCTATTCTTGACATCCTCCGACTGCGAACTTATTGCCAACCTCATCAAGAAAGACGCCGCACAAGCTCACGTCGATAGGATTCACTCCATTATGGAGGCCCTGAATATGGTTGAGGGTGCATTCGCCTTCCTGATTATGACCGGTAAGCGCATCTACGCTTGCAGGGATAAGCACGGCCTCAAACCCCTCTCGCTCGGCAGGCTCAAAGATGGTAGCTGGGTGGTGGCAAGTGAGACGTGTGCATTTGAGGTGATTGGTGCCGATTATATTCGCGATGTAGAACCCGGCGAGATCCTGTCGATAGACCACCACGGCATCCGTAGCAACCACTTCTCGAGCTTCAAACACCACAATATGTGCTCGATGGAGTATATCTATTTCGCGCGCCCCGATAGCGACATTGACGGTTGCAACGTCCACACCTTCCGCAAGGAGAGTGGCAAGTTGCTCTATCAGGAGTCGCACGTGGATGCAGATATAGTTATAGGTGTGCCCGACTCGAGCTTGAGCGCAGCTATTGGCTATGCCGAGGCAAGCGGCATTCCCTACGAGATGGGACTTGTGAAGAGTAAGTATGTTGCTCGCACCTTCATTCAGCCCTCTCAAAGTATGAGGGAGAAGGGTGTGAGGATGAAACTCTCGGCAGTGAGGAGCATTGTGGGTGGCAAAAGAGTGGTTATGGTAGACGACTCCATTGTCCGCGGTACCACCTCGAAACGCATCGTTAGGCTCTTGAAAGAGGCCGGAGCAACGGAAGTGCACGTTAGGATTGCCTCGCCCGCGATGACCCACCCCTGCTATTATGGTGTGGATACCTCGACGGAGGACGAACTCATATCTGCAAAGTTGAGCGTCGAAGAGGTGAGGGATTATATCGGTGCCGATTCGCTCGCATTCCTTTCGACCAAGGCGTTGATGGCTTCGGGCAATAGGTGTGAGATGTGTATGGCTTGCTTCGATGGCAAATATCCCACGGATCTTTACCAGACCGATGAGGAATCCACCCTCTATAAGCGTTATCAGAAAAATCAGAAATAGAGAAATTGAAATAATTTAACAGAGATAAATAGTAGTATGGCAAAGAGTTACGAGGCTTCGGGTGTGAATCTCGAGGCAGGCTACGAGGTTGTCAGCCGCATCAAAAAACACGTTGCTTCAACCCAACGAGAGGGCTCTATGGGTAATATCGGTTCCTTCGGAGGTATGTTTGACCTCGGCTCGCTCGGCTATGAGCACCCCGTATTGGTCAGCGGTACCGACGGCGTGGGCACCAAGCTCAAATTGGCATTTGAGATGGACAAACACGACACCATCGGCATCGACGCAGTGGCAATGTGTGTGAATGATGTGTTGGCACAGGGTGCCGAGCCACTCATCTTCCTCGACTACGTTGCAGTGGGCAAAAACCACCCTGCAACTGTGGAGGCCATCGTTTCGGGTGTTGCTGAGGGTTGCCGTCAGGCAGGTTGCGCACTCGTGGGTGGTGAGACCGCCGAAATGCCCGGTATGTATGGCGAGGGCGAGTATGACATTGCCGGTTTCACCGTGGGCGCAGTGGAGAAATCGAAACTCATCGACTGCTCCAAAGTGGCTGTGGGCGATGTGCTCGTGGGCGTGGCTTCGAGTGGAGTCCACTCCAACGGCTTCAGCTTGGTGAGGAAAATCGTTGCCGATAATGGCCTGAAACTCAACGAAAAGTATGAGGAGACAGGCGAACAGACTCTCGGCGAAATGTTGCTCACTCCCACAAAAATCTACATCAAACAGATGCATAAGGTCTTTGCCGAGGTGGATGTACACGGATTGGCACACATCACCGGTGGCGGCTTCGATGAGAATATCCCCCGCATCCTCAAAGAGGGCCAGGGCGTAGAGGTTCAGGAGGGTAGCTGGGAGATTCTTCCCGTGTTCCGAATGCTCGAGAAATATGGCAAGGTGCCTCATAGGGAGATGTTCAACATCTTTAATATGGGTATCGGTATGGTTGTGGCAGTCGAGGAAAAGGATGCTGCAAAGGTTATCGAGATCCTTACCGAGTGTGGCGAGAGGGCAAGTGTGATTGGCCGCGTTGTTGAAGGCGAAGGTGTAAAAATGTTGTAGATGAAGAGGTTGGCCATATTTGCGAGCGGAAGTGGCTCGAACTTCGAAGCTATAGCCGAGGGTTGCCGCAGCGGTGCCATTGTGGGTGCCGAGGTGGTGCTCTGCGTGTGTGACAAGGCTGGTGCCTACGTCATCGAAAGAGCAAAGAAATTTGGGGTGGAGACCCTTGTGTTCAATCCCAAGGAGTTCGGCTCAAAGAGAGAGTTCGAGGGTATGATTGCCGATAGGATGGATGCGCTTGGCGTGGACCTCGTCTGCTTGGCCGGCTATATGCGTATCATTGGCGACGAACTGCTCGAGAGATATGGCGGCAAGATCATCAACATCCATCCCGCACTGCTCCCTGCATTCCCTGGTGCCCACGGTATTAGGGATGCCTTTGAGTATGGCGTGAAGGTCTATGGCGTGACAATCCACTATGTGGATGCCACGCTCGATGGTGGCAAAATCATCTCCCAAGTGGCAGTGCCCTATGAGGGTGACGACATCGAAGAACTTGAGGCTATGATTCACAAGGCCGAACACAAATTGTATGTAGAAACGATTAATAAGTTATAAGTTTAGGATAATGAGAGCTTTAGTTAGCGTAAGCGATAAGAGGGGAGTGGTGGAGTTTGCCACAGCCCTCGTTGAAATGGGTTGGGAGATTATCTCCACAAGTGGCACTTTGGCTGCATTGCGTAATAGCGGCCTGAAGGTGACCAACATCAGCGATGTAACCGGTTTCCCCGAGATTTGCGAGGGCCGAGTTAAAACCCTCCACCCCAAAGTACACGGAGGTTTGTTGGCTCGTAGAGACAAAGAGGACCATATGGCACAGCTTGCTGAAAACGGCATTGAGACCATCGATATGGTCTGCGTAAACCTCTACCCCTTTGAGGCAACCATCGCAAAGGAGAATGTGACTATGGAGGAGGCTGTGGAGAATATCGACATCGGTGGTCCTTCGATGTTGCGCTCGGCTGCCAAGAACTACGCTTCGGTGAGCGTTGTGTGCGACCCAGATGACTACGCTCAGGTGCTCGAGGAGATTCGTGAGTACGGCAACACCAAGCCCGAGACCCGACTGATGCTCTCCGCAAAGGCCTATACCCACACAGCTCTCTACGACAGCCACATTGCAACCTATATGCGTAGGGCTGCGGGTATGAGTGAGAAACTGTTCCTCAATTTCGACGCCGTGCAGAGCTTACGTTATGGCGAGAACCCCCATCAGAGTGCAACCTTCTATAAGGCCGGCAAGGAGTATGCCTACTCGGTGGCTCACGCCAAGCAACTCGGTGGCAAGGAGCTCTCGTACAACAATATTCAAGACGCCAATGCTGCCTTGCAGATTGTTAGGGAGTTCGATGTTCCCTTCTGCGTGGGTCTCAAGCATATGAATCCTTGTGGTGCAGGCATTGGTAAGGATATTGCTGAGGCTTGGAGCAGGGCCTATGAGGCCGATAAGGTGAGCATCTATGGTGGCATTGTGGCAATGAACCGTCCTCTCACCGCCGAGGTGGCCAAGATGATGAAGCCCATCTTCTTGGAGATTGTTATGGCACCTTCGTTTGAGCCCGAGGCACTTGAGGTCTTTGCTTCCAAAAAGAACCTCCGACTCCTTGAGGTGAAGATGGATAATGTGAAGGAGGCACAGAAGCAATATGTTGGCGTTACGGGCGGTTTGCTCGTGCAGGACGCAGACATCGATTGTCTGGATATCAAGGAGGAGATGTGTGTGACCGAAAGAAAACCCTCCGCAGAGGAGTTAGAGGATATGAACTTCGGTTGGAGAATCGTTAAACACGTCAAATCCAATGCCATAGTCGTTGTGAAAGATGGTATGACCCTCGGCGTGGGTGCTGGTCAGATGAACCGAGTTGGCTCGGCAGAAATTGCACTCAATCAGGCCAAAGCAGCAGGTGCTGTGGAGGGTCTGGTGTTGGCTTCCGACGGATTCCTTCCCTTTGACGACACTGTGGAATTGGCCTCGAAATATGGCGTTGTAGCAATCGTGCAGCCTGGTGGCAGCATCCGAGATGAGGATGCAATCAAGAAGGCCAACGAAAAGGGTATCGCAATGCTCTTCACAGGTATGCGCCACTTCAAACACTAATGTAAGCGACTCTGTTTGAGACTATGAAGGATAAGAAAGTATTGGTTGTGGGCAGTGGCGGTAGGTGTCACGCCATTGTGGAGGCACTCTCGCGCTCGCCCCAAGTAGATAAGATTTATTGTGCACCCGGAAATGCGGGCATAGCTGCGCTTGCCGAGTGCGTTGCCATAGGTGTGACCGATGTGGAGGCTTTGGCCGAGTTTGCCAAGCAGAATGGCGTGGACCTCACCGTGGTTGGTCCCGAGGCTGCACTTGCAGTTGGTTTGGTGGATAGGTTCAATGAGCTGGGCCTGAAGGCATTTGGTCCCACCAAAGCAGCCGCACAGATTGAGAGTAGCAAGGAGTTTGCAAAGGAATTGATGGCCAAATATGAGATTCCTACCGCTGGTTATAAGGCTTTCGACAACTACGAGGAGGCCAAAGAGTATGTCTTCGGAAGGGCTCTGCCTGCCGTCATCAAGTACGATGGCTTGGCAGCAGGTAAGGGCGTAGTTGTGGCCGAGAGCTACGATGATGCCGATGCTGCTCTGAAGGATATGCTCTTGGATGAGAGCTTTGGTAAGGGTAGAGTGGTGGTGGAGGATTTCCTCGCCGGCCCCGAGTTCTCGTTTATGTGCGTGGTGTCGGGCGAGAAGATCTACCCGTTGGCTATGGCGCAAGACCACAAGCGTGCCTACGAAGGCGATAAAGGACCTAATACGGGTGGTATGGGTGCCTATAGCCCCGTGCCCTTTGTTACAGCCGAGGTGGAGGAGTTTGCACTGGAGCGCATTATGAAGCCCACGGCCAAAGCTATGGTAGCCGAGGGTGTTCCCTTCAAGGGTGTGCTCTACGGTGGATTGATTCTCACAGCCGACGGCCCCAAGGTGATTGAGTTTAATGCCCGCTTTGGCGACCCTGAGACCGAGGTTGTGTTGCCTCGCTTGGAGAGCGATATATATGAGTTGTTTGACGCAGCTGTTGACGGCAGGGATTGTGAGACTAAATGGAGCAATGATGCACTGCTCGGCATTGTCCTTGCATCTAATGGTTACCCGGGTAGCTACCCCAAAGGAGCCGTTATCGGTGGCCTCGAGAGAGTGGAGTCACAGGTGTTCCATATGGGTACGTCGGAGAAAGATGGCTCCATCGTAACAGCAGGCGGTAGGGTTCTGATGGTCGTTGGTCGTGGCAAAGACCTCGCTGAGGCACGAAAGATGGCTCTCGAGGATATTGCAAAGATTGAGTGTGACACACTCTTCTTCCGCAGCGACATTGGACATAAAGTTTTGGATTAAATACCTATTAATATAAGTATGATTATCAGTGGTAAAGAGTTGGCTGCCGAGCTAAAAGTCAAGATGGCAGCCGATGTGGTGAAATATACGGAACAGTATGGCAGACCCCCACACTTGGTGGTAATTCTCGTTGGCGACAACCCCGCAAGCGTGTCGTATGTTACGGGTAAGGCGAAGGACTCTGTGGAGGTAGGCTTCCGCAGTACAACTATTCGCAAGCCCGACACCATCAGCGAGGAGGAGCTTGTGGCTGTTGTTGAAGAGCTCAATCGCGACCCCGAAGTGGATGGTATTTTGGTTCAGCTCCCTCTGCCCGCCCACATTAGCGAGAGTAGGATTATTGCAACCATCAGCCACGAGAAAGATGTGGATGGTTTCCACCCCCTGAATGTGGCTGCCTTGTGGCAAAAGCAGGGTGGTGTGGTTGCTTGCACTCCCAAAGGTATTATCGAACTGCTCGACAAAGCGGGCGTGGAGATCGAGGGCAAGAGGGCTGTGGTCATTGGTCGTAGCAACATCGTTGGCCTCCCCATATCGAAACTGCTGCTCGACCGCAATGCCACTGTGACCATCGCACACAGCCGCACTCGAAACCTCGCGGAGATTACTCGCTCGGCAGAGATTCTGGTGGTTGCCATCGGTCAGCCCAAGTTTGTAAGGGCCGATATGGTGTCGGATGGCGTGGTAATTATGGACGTGGGTATCAATCGCGATCCTGAGACCGGTAAACTCTGTGGTGACGTGGATTTTGAGGGGTGCAAGGATAAAGCATCCGTCATCACTCCCGTGCCCGGTGGCTGTGGCCCTATGACCCGTTGCTGCCTGATGGAGAATACCATTGAGTGCTACCTGAACTTAATGAATAAGAAAAATTAATAACATATAACGCATTATGATTGAGAGATATGGGCGCGAGGTGATGCGCCAAGTTTGGACCGAGGAGAACAAGTTTAACGCCTATTTGAAAGTGGAAATCCTCACCGCCGAGGCGTGGAGAGAACTCGGAGTTGTCCCCGCAGAGGATGTGGAGAAACTTTGGGCAAAAGCTACTTTCAATATCGACAGAATCAAGGAGATTGAGCTCCAGACCCGTCACGATATCGTGGCCTTCACCCGTACTGTAAGCGAGTCGCTCGGCGAGGAAAGAAAGTGGGTTCACTATGGTCTGACAAGTACCGATGTGGTTGATACCGCAAATGGTTATCTCTTCTCTCAAGCCAATAGAATCATTGAGGACGACCTGCTGAAATTCATTGAGGTGCTCAAAAAGCAGGCAAAAAGGTTCAAATACACCCCCTGCATTGGCCGTACACACGGCATTCACGCCGACATCACCTCCTTTGGTCTCAAGTGGGTCCTCTGGTATGAGGAGATGAGGCGCAACTTGGAGCGCTTCCGCACCGCAGCTCGCGGCGTGGAGGTGGGCAAGATTAGTGGTGCCGTTGGTAACTTCGCCAACATTCCTCCCTTTGTGCAGGACTATGTGTGCGAGAAACTCGGCATCGACAGCGCAAATATCTCCACTCAGGTTATCCAGCGCGACAGACACGCCTACTATATGGCCACTCTCGCCGTAATCGGTGCAAGTTTGGAGCAGATGGCACTTGAGGTGAGGAACCTCCAGCGCACCGAGGTACACGAGGTGGAGGAGTCGTTCGGCAAGGGCCAGAAGGGCTCGAGCGCTATGCCCCACAAACGCAACCCCATCAGTAGCGAGAATATTTGTGGCTGTGCAAGGGTGCTGAGGGGTTATATGGCCACTGCCTATGAGAATGTGGCACTCTGGCACGAGAGGGATATTTCCCACTCGGCAACCGAGCGCATCATTATGCCCGACGCCACCATCCTGCTCGACTATATGCTCAACCGCTTTATGGGTATCCTCGACAACCTCGTTGTCTTTGAGGAGCAGATGAAGGCCAATATCTATCGCACCAACGGGGTGATTTTTGCCCAGAGGGTGATGAATGCCCTCATTGAGAAGGGTTTCGCCAGGGAGAAAGCCTACGATACCGTGCAGCCCGTGGCTATGAAGGCTATGGCAGAGGGCGCATCCTATCAGGCTCTGCTCAAAGAGGAGCCCACTGTGATGGCGACTCTCACGGAGGAGGAGCTCGACGGTTGCTTCACTCTGGAGTATTATATGAAAAACGTGGATTACATTTACAAACGCAATAAAATTGAGGAGTAGGGAGATATGTCCGAAAGATTAGTTGTAATAGGGTCGCAATGGGGCGACGAGGGTAAAGGAAAAATTACCGACTATTTTGCTTGCCGTGCCGATATGGTGGTGCGCTATCAGGGTGGCAACAATGCAGGCCACACTGTGGTGTTTGATGGTAAGAAGTATTCGTTGCAGAGTATTCCTTCGGGTATTTTCAATCCTCAGACCGTGAACGTTATGGGCAACGGTATGGTGATCAACCCACAGAGCGTTGTGGACGAGCTGGAGAGGCTCCACTCGCAGGGTATCACCGACTATCAGCTCTACATCTCCGACCGCGCTGCTGTGGTTATGCCCTACCACTCTGCACTCGATGGTGCCTATGAGGCACTCAAAGGTGGCGCACAGATTGGCACAACCCGCAAGGGTATCGGTCCTGCCTATTCGGACAAGTATAGCCGAGTGGGTATCCGTATGGGCGATCTGCTCGAACCCGAATACTTTGCCGAGAGGCTCAAGGCAGCCATTGAGGTGAAGAATATGGAGTTGGGTATGTTGGGCCTTGAGAAGTTCGACTTCGAGGAGGTCTACAATCAATATATGGCTTTGGCCAAGAAAATTGGTCATATGATTTGCGACACCTCAGCACTGATTAACAAGGCGCTCGAGAGCGACAAGAAGATTCTCTTCGAGGGCGCGCAGGGTATGATGCTCTGTATCGACCACGGCACCTACCCCTATGTTACCTCCTCGACCCCCTCGTCGGCAAGTGTGCCTGTGGGAGCAGGTATCTCGCCCAAGTGGGTGGATAATGTGCTCGGCGTGGCCAAGGCCTACTGCACAAGGGTGGGAGAGGGACCCTTCCCCACGGAGTTGTTCGACAACCGTGCAGAGGAGATTAGGGAGCGTGGCCACGAGTATGGCACCGTCACAGGCCGTCCCCGTAGGGTGGGTTGGTTCGACGCCGTTGTGGCACGCTATGTGAGCCGCCTGGCCGGTATCGACTCGTGGGCGCTGATGCTGTTTGACGTGCTCTCGGGTCTCGACAAGGTGTCGATTTGCGTGGGCTATGAGGTTGATGGTGAGGTTATTGAGAATCCCCCCGCGACCATTGCTAAGCTCGCCCGTTGCAAACCCGTACTCATCGAACTCGATGGTTGGAAGGAGGATATTACCAACGTCAAGAGTTTCGAGGAACTCCCTGCTGCTGCCCAAGCCTATGTGCGCAAGATAGAGGAAGTTACGGGCGTAAAGGTGGGCGTTATCTCCGTTGGCGCAGACCGTAGCAAAACCATCATTATTGACGAGAAGTTGAAGAAATTTTAATACTATACTACTATGTCGTTCATTGAAGAGAAAATAGCACAAGAGGGTATGACCTTCGACGATGTGCTGCTCATCCCGGCTTATTCGGAAGTTACCCCCAATATGGTTGCCCTTGGTAGCCGCTTTTCGCGTAACATCAAGCTCAATATCCCCATCGTGTCGGCGGCTATGGACACCGTCACCGAGGCAGAGATGGCCATTGCCATTGCACGTGAGGGTGGCATCGGCGTAGTTCACAAAAATATGTCGATCGCCGCACAAGCCGCACAGGTAAGGAAGGTGAAGAGGGCAGAAAGCGGTATGATCTACGACCCCGTGACCATCAGCAAAGATGAGACCGTGGGTGATGCCTTGCGACTGATGAAGGAGAACCACATCGGTGGTATCCCCGTGGTTGACAAAGAGATGAAACTCATCGGCATCGTTACCAACCGCGACCTCAGGTTCCAGACCGATATGGCTCTGCCCATCGCAGAGGTGATGACCTGCAAAAACCTTGTAACCACCAATAATCCCGACCTTCAGGATGCTTCGAAGATTCTGCTGAAGAATAAGATTGAGAAACTCCCCGTTGTCGATGAGAACAACAAACTCATAGGCCTTATTACCTATAGGGATATCACCAAGATTCAGGACTATCCCAACGCTTGTAAGGATGATAAGGGTCGCTTGAGAGTTGCAGCCGGTGTGGGTGTGACGAGCGACACTCTGAAGAGAGTGGAGGCACTCGTGGAGGCTGGAGTAGACGCTGTTGTTATCGACACGGCCCACGGACACTCGGCAAATGTGACTAATACGCTCAAGGCTGTGAAGGCTGCCTTCCCCCAGATTGACGTGCTTGTGGGTAATATCGCCACGGCAGAAGCTGCCGAATATCTCATTCAGGCAGGTGCCGATGGCATTAAGGTGGGTATCGGCCCTGGCTCCATCTGCACCACTCGTATCGTTGCCGGCGTGGGTGTACCCCAGCTGACCGCCATCTTCAATGCTGCAAAAGTGGCCCACCAATATGGTGTGCCTGTGATTGCCGACGGTGGCTTGCGCTACTCGGGCGACGTCGTGAAGGCTCTGGCTGCAGGCGGCGACTGCGTTATGATGGGTTCGATGTTGGCCGGTGTGGAGGAGTCGCCCGGTGAGACCATCATCTACAATGGTCGAAAGTTCAAATCCTACCGCGGTATGGGCTCCATTGAGGCTATGGAGGCAGGTTCGAAGGACCGCTACTTCCAGAGCGAGAAGTGTGATTCGAGCAAATTCGTACCCGAGGGCATCGTGGCTCGAGTGCCCTATAAAGGCACTCTCAGCGAGACCATCTACCAACTCATCGGCGGCCTGCGCTCGGGTATGGGCTACTGTGGTGCCAAGGATATCGAAGCTCTCCACAATGCCAAGTTTGTCCGCATCACTTCGGCTGCTGTCGTTGAGAACCACCCCCACGATGTGACTATCACCAAGGAGGCACCCAACTACACTCGCGGTGAATAGAGTAAAAGCAAAATTGTACGATTCAAAATTAAATAATGAGAGATATGAAACAGGATATGATTGTAATCCTCGACCTCGGTAGCCACCACAATACCGTGCTGGCAAGGGCTATCCGTGCGTTGGGCGTCTATAGCGAGATTTATCCCCACGACATCACCGCTGCCGAGTTGAAGGCTCTGCCCGGTGTGAAGGGTGTGATTATCAATGGCGGCGAGAATAATGTTATCGACGGAGTGGAGATTGACGTGTTGCCCGAGATTTATGAGGCAGGTCTGCCCGTAATTGCCGCCGGACACGACAAGGCACTCTGTGAGGTGAAGTTGGATGCTTTTGCCGACGATGAGGAGGCTATTAAAGCTGCTGTAAAGGGCTTTGTATTTGACACTTGCAAGGCTGAGGCAAATTGGAATATGACCAACTTCATCAGCGATCAGGTTGAGCTCATCCGCCAGCAGGTGGGTGATAAGAAGGTGTTGCTGGCCCTCTCGGGTGGTGTTGATTCGTCGGTTGTGGCCGCTCTGTTGCTCAAGGCTATCGGCAACAATCTTGTGTGCGTTCACGTCAACCACGGTCTTATGCGTAAGGGCGAGAGTGAGGCTGTTGTGGAGGTGTTTGGCAAACAGCTTTGCGCCAACTTAGTCTATGTAGACGCCACCGAGCGCTTCCTCACCAAACTCGAAGGTGTGGAGGACCCCGAGCAGAAACGCAAGATTATCGGCGGCGAGTTCATCCGCGTATTCGAGGAGGAAGCACGCAAATTGGACGGCATCGACTTCCTCGGTCAGGGTACCATCTATCCCGACATCGTGGAGAGCGGCACCAAGACTGCCAAGATGGTCAAGTCGCACCACAATGTTGGCGGTCTGCCCGAAGATATGAAGTTTGGTCTTGTGGAGCCCCTCAAGCAGCTCTTCAAGGATGAGGTGAGGGCTTGTGGCGTGGAGCTCGGCCTGCCCTATGAGATGGTCTATCGCCAGCCATTCCCCGGCCCCGGCTTGGGCGTGAGGTGCTTGGGTGCCATCACTCGTGACCGCCTGGAGGCTGTGCGCGAGAGCGATGCCATTCTGCGCGAAGAGTTTGCAAAGGCAGGCTTGGACAAGAAAGTATGGCAGTACTTCACCATTGTGCCCGACTTTAAGTCGGTGGGCGTGAGGAACAATGCTCGCAGCTACGATTGGCCCGTGATTATCCGCGCGGTGAATACCATCGACGCGATGACCGCTTCGATTGAGCATATCGATTGGGCTATCCTCGATAGGATTACCAAACGTATCTTGGAGGAGGTCCCCAATGTAAACCGCGTCTGCTACGATATGTCGCCCAAACCCTCGGCTACCATCGAGTGGGAGTAGACTTTACATATTGAGGTGAGTGCTCACCATACCGCAAAAAAGCGGGCTCCAGATTTACTTGGTGTAAATGAGGAGCCCGCTCGTTTGTTTTGGGTCGTCGATTTGACTTTTGTACGACTTTAGTATTTCACATCCGTCAGGAATAGTCCGCTGGCAGGGGCAGAAGAGGAACTGCGAGAGAGGTCGCGCGAGGCCACAATCTCCACGAACTGTTCGGGGGTGATTTTCCCGCGGCCAACATCCACAAGTGTACCCACCACGGCCCTCACCATATTGCGAAGGAAACGATTGGCACGGAAGATGAAAACAATCATACCGCATTCTATTTCAACCCATTCCGCGCGAGTGACGTGGCAAATGTTGGTGGTGTTGTTACTACCCAACTTGGCAAAAGTGGTGAAATCCTCGGTTGTGAGCAACGTGTGTGCTGCACGATTCATAGCCTCAATGTCGAGTTGAGCCGAAAGTTGCCAAGTGGTGGCGCGTGTGAAAGGGTCTTTGTGGCGCTGAATGTAGTAGCGATACTCCCTCTCGGTGGCATCGAATCGGGCGTGGGCATCGTCGGCTACGGGGTAGATGGAGCGGAATGCCACATCCTCGGGCAGAAGCGCATTGAGGTGATAGACAACCGCTTCGGGATTGTCTATCTTGCGTGAGGAGTCGAAGTGGGCAACATAGAATGCGGCGTGGACACCCGTATCGGTGCGACCAGCACCCACCACCTCAATCGGCTCGCGGAGAATGGTCGAAAGAGCCTCCTCAATGGTCTGTTGCACAGAGCGTGCGTTGGGCTGTCGCTGCCATCCGCAATAGGCCGTTCCCTTATATGAAAGTTCTGCAAAGTATCGCATAATAACTCTTTTTACTGTTTCGTTTGACAAATATACGGAAATATTCGCTATTTTTGTAGAATAAAGTCAAAATGAACTATTGGTATGAATGTCGCAATCATAGGCTACGGCAAGATGGGCCGCGAGATAGAAAAAATACTCCTCGAGAGAGGACACTCCATTATACACCGAATTGACATCAACAACAGCGAATTGCTCGATGATAAAGGAGCATTTGAGGGTGTGGATGTTGCCATCGAGTTCACTTCGCCACACACTGCGTATGACAACATCAAGAAATGCTTGATGTTGGGTGTGCCTATCCTTTCGGGTTCAACGGGTTGGGTCGATAGGAAAATGGAGATAGACGAGTTGTGCAGGGAGAAAAATGGTGCATTTTTTTACGCTTCGAACTACTCGCTTGGCGTGAATGTGCTCTTCCGACTCAATCGTTGGCTTGCCAAAGCAATGGCTTCGTTTCCCCAATATGACGTGAAAATAGAGGAGACCCACCACATCCACAAGCTCGATGCACCCAGCGGAACTGCGTGGACCCTTGCTACCGAAATGGCTGAGGCAAGCAATGGTAAACTCACTGTGGCAAAGGAGGATATCATCTCCTACCGCGAAGGCGAGGTACCCGGTATCCACACCATCACCTACGACTCCGAGGAGGATACAATTAGCCTCTCCCACAGTGCAAAGTCCCGCCGCGGCTTGGCACTTGGTGCTGTGTTGGCTGCCGAGTGGCTTGTGGGCAAAAAGGGCGTTTTCGGAATGGATGATTTTTTGTCGATATAGTTGATTATGAAAAAGTTACTCAAGAATAGGTGGTTTAAGTTTGCCATCGTTTCGATTGTCTATGTTTTGTGGTTTGTGGTGTGGAATAGGAACTTGTGGTTTCTGTTGGGCCTGCCAATCATATTTGACATCTACATCACTAAACTCCTTGCCCGACTTGTCAGGTGGGACAAACATCAGGAGTTGAAGCGCAATAACAAAACCTATAAAGAGGTGTGGAGCTGGATTGACGCCATTGTCTTTGCCCTCGTCTTTGCATCGTTGATCAATGTCTACATCTTCCAGATGTACACCATCCCCACGTCGTCAATGGAAAAAACCCTCCTTGTGGGCGACTATCTCTATGTGAGCAAAGCGACCTATGGCCCCAGAGTGCCCAACACGCCACTCTCGCTTCCGCTGATGCACCACACAACTCCTTGGGGCACAAAGTCCTACTCCGAGGCAATCAAGCGCCCCTACAGACGCCTTGCCGGAATCCGAAATGTGGAGAGGGGAGATGTGGTGGTGTTCAACTTCCCCGCAGGAGACACTGTGATTTTGGAGCGTCAGAACGAGACTTACTACGATATCGTGCGCCAATATGTGGCCTCCTATGGCGAAAAACGCGGTAGGGAGATGCTCAACAAACAATATACGGTGGTGTCTCGCCCTGTGGACAAACGTGAGCACTACGTCAAAAGGTGTGTAGCTCTGCCCGGAGATACCCTGAGCGTTGTGCACGGTGTGCTCTATATCAATGGCGAGGAGCAGGACTACATTGAAAATCAGCAGTATATCTACTTTGTGGAGACCTCGTCGCCGCTAAGTGCCAAGAGCATTGAGCGACTTGGAGTGTCGCCCGAAGATGTCCACTACTCATCGGCAAGCGGTGTCTACGCAATGCCTCTAACCGAGAAGGGTGTGGAGATGCTTGAGGGAATGCAAAATGTTGTTTCGATAACTCGCAACGAGAGCGTTGAGCCATTCTCTGCAATCTTCCCCAACAATGCAGCCTATGCGTGGACCGAGGATAATTTTGGTCCCTTGTGGATGCCGCAGAGAGGGTCGACGGTGGCATTGACCACAGCAAATCTGCCTCTTTATGAGCGAATTATCAAAAACTACGAAGGCCACAGCCTGACAGTAGATGGCGACACCATACTTATCGACGGTGCCCCCGCAACCGAATATACATTTGCAATGGACTACTACTTTATGATGGGAGACAACAGACATATGTCTGCCGACTCGAGGTTCTGGGGCTTTGTTCCCGAGGACCACATCGTGGGTACTCCTTCGTTTGTGTGGCTCTCGCTCGATAAGCACAAGAGTTTCCCGAGTAACATCCGATGGAACAGGTTGTTCAAGAACCATAAGTAAACCATCACTTCAACCATACGAACGTGGCAGAAGATACCTATAAAACCATAGTCGGCACCGCCGAGGCAGTCGTCAAGGAGCGTAGTAGCAAGTTCCTTGCGCTTGCCTACCACGTCACATCCGCCGAGCAGGTCAGGGAGATTATGGAACCTCTACGCAAGAAGTTCTATGACGCAACCCACCACTGCTATGCCTACCGACTCGGTCCGAAGGGTGAGGAGTGGAGAGCCAACGACGATGGCGAACCTTCGGGTACGGCTGGCAAACCCATTCTGGGTCAGCTTCTTTCGAGGGATATTACGGACTGTCTTGTGGTGGTAGTGAGGTGGTTTGGCGGAACAAAACTTGGAGTTCCGGGGTTGATTGAGACCTATCGCGAATCGACCGTAGCAGTGCTCGATGTTGCCAAAGTGGAGGAGCGCACGGTGGATAGGATCTTCTCTATCCGCTATCCATTTGAGAGTATGGATGGAGTAATGAGGGCCGTGAAGGCTGTGGGACCAAGGATTATTGAGCAGACTTTCGACAATATGTGTCAGATGCGACTTGCCGTGAGACTCACAATGGCCGACCAACTTTTTGCACGACTCGAAAAGGTTGAAGGAATATCGTTTGAGGATGAAAAAGAGGTATAATTCCATATATATCAAAGGTGCCAGAGTCCACAATCTCAAGAATATAGAGGTTGACATACCTCATTGCAAACTTGTGGTTGTGACAGGACTCTCGGGCTCCGGAAAGTCGACTCTCGCATTCGACACCATCTTTGCCGAGGGGCAGAGGAGGTATGTTGAGAGTCTCTCGACCTATGCCCGTCAATTCCTCGGGCGCATAGAGAAACCCGATGTGGACATCATCCGAGGCATTGCCCCCGCAATCGCCATAGAACAGAAGGTTACCTCTCGCAATCCCCGCTCAACCGTGGGCACTTCGACTGAAATCTACGACTACCTCAAGTTGCTCTTTGCCCGAGTGGGTCGCACCTACTCACCGGTGTCGGGTAGGGAAGTTGTGTGCTATCAGCCCCAAGATGTTGTGGCACATATTCTCCAACTTGACGAGGGCACACCCGTCATAATCGCAGCACCATTTCAAGTGGCGGAGAATGAGAGCCCCATCGAGCGTCTGACATTGCTGATGGAAGAGGGTGTGCAGAGGTTTCTCCACCGAGGCGAAATGTTTCTGGCGGAGGACTTTGTTGCAAGTGGCCAAGCTGAGAGGGCCGACGCAAAGGATGTGGCCATTGTTGTGGACCGTGTGAGGGTCTCGCCGAGCGACGATATGATTAGCCGAATAGGTGACTCGGTGGCAAGGGCAATGGAGGTTGGCAAAGGCGTGTGTCGCCTGATAATCAATGGTGTGGCAGAGGAATTTAGCTCGCGCTTTGAGGCGGATGGCATCACCTTTGAGCAACCACACGAACACCTATTTTCTTTCAACAACCCCATAGGTGCCTGTCCCATTTGTGAGGGCTATGGCAAGGTGACGGGCATCGATGAAAACCTCGTTGTGCCCGATAGGAACAAAAGTATTTTCGACAATGCAATTGCCTGCTGGCGAGGTGCTTCGATGAGTTGGTGGCGTGACCAACTTGTGGAAAATGCCCACAAATTCGGCTTCCCAATCCACGCTCCATATCACAGCCTGACGCAGGCACAACGACGACTGTTGTGGTCGGGTAATGACTATTTTCACGGACTTGATGACTTTTTCCAATTTCTTGAGAAAGAGAGATATAAGGTTCAATATAGGGTGATGCTCTCGCGCTTCACGGGCAAAACATTGTGCCCCGAATGCGAGGGAGCAAGACTCCGTAAGGAGGCTCTATGGGTGAGAGTTGGAGGCAAGAATATTGCAGAGATCGTTAGGATGCCCATAGACGAACTAATCGCCTTTTTTGCAACATTGGAGTTGGACGCCAACGAATCGGTTAAGGCCGATAGAGTGCTGAAGGAGATTAAAACGAGGGCGCAATACCTCTCCGATGTGGGACTCGGATACCTTACCCTCGATAGGCTTTCGTCAACCCTCTCTGGCGGTGAGAGTCAGAGGGTTAACCTATCCACATCGCTCGGAAGCAATCTTACGGGCTCGCTCTACATCCTTGATGAGCCGAGCATCGGTCTCCATCCGAGAGATACAAATAGGCTTATTGCCGTGCTCAAACAACTCCGAGATATGGGCAATACGGTTATTGTTGTGGAACACGAGGAGGAGGTTATTCGAGCAGCCGATCACATTTTGGACATCGGGCCCGAGGCGGGTGTCAATGGCGGTGAGGTTGTGTATAGCGGCTCCTTAGAGGGCATTGGAAGTGCAGAACGAAGTCTTACTGCCGATTACTTGGCAGGTAGGAAATCCATATCTATGCCTATTAGCAGACGTGGCTGGAGTAATTCGATTACTATCCGAGGTGCAAGGGAGAACAATCTCAAAGGGCTGAATGTGACTATCCCTCTGGGAGTTATGACTTGTGTGACGGGAGTTAGCGACAGTGGAAAATCCTCACTGATAGAGGGAATACTCTATCCAGCGCTGCGAAGACACATCTACGAGACGGGTAACAAGCCCGGTGGATATGAGGGGTTGTCGGGCGATGTAGACCTAATTAAATCGGTGGAGATGGTGGACCAAAGCCCCATTGGCAAGTCGTTGCGCTCCAACCCCGTAACCTACACCAAGGCCTACAACGAAATACGCCAACTATTTGCCTCTCAGCCCTATGCGCTGCACAATGGTATCACGCAATCGCACTTCTCGTTCAACCGACCCGGCGGAAGGTGCGAGGAGTGTCAGGGCGAGGGCATGATCCGAGTGGAGATGCAGTTTATGGCCGATGTGGAATTGAAGTGCGAACACTGCGGAGGCAAGCGATTTGGTGAGGAGGTGCTTGAGGTGCGCTATCGCGGCAAGACCATTTCGGATGTTCTGGAGATGAGTGTCGACGATGCAATTGAGTTTTTCGGAGCAGAAAAGGAGAGTATCAACAACCGTATCGTAGCCACACTCAGGACTTTGCAAGATGTGGGACTTGGATACATCAAGCTCGGTCAGTCGACCTCGACGCTCTCGGGTGGAGAAATCCAGAGGGTGAAGCTGGCCTCCTATCTGATGGGAGAAGATACCACTGTGGGCACAATGTTTATTTTCGATGAGCCCACCACGGGACTCCATTTCCACGACATCAACAAGCTCCTTGCAGCATTCGGTGCACTGCTGAAAAAGGGACACACGATAGTGGTCATCGAGCACAATCTCGACGTCATCAAGAGCGCCGATTGGATTGTCGACCTCGGCCCCGAGGCTGGTGACAAAGGCGGTAATCTTGTCTATGCAGGCACTCCCGAGGGACTGCTCGAGTGCGAAGAGAGCTATACGGGTCGCTATCTTCGCGCACATATTGAAACAAATAAGTAGCTGTGAAAGAGGATTTTTACATACATACTCTCCCCAATGGAATCCGTTGCGTGCTCAAACAAGTGCGTAGCGCGGTGTGCTACTGCTCTATGACAATTGGTGCGGGCAGTCGTGACGAGCTCGCAGGTGAATATGGCGCAGCACATCTGTTGGAGCACACACTTTTCAAGGGGACAGAGAGGCGCAAAGCCTACCAAGTGAACTGCCGACTCGAGAATCTCGGCGGCGAAATCAACGCCTTCACCACCAAAGAAGAGACGGTGGTTCACGCCACGGTGATGAAGGGCGACTTCGGAAAGGCGGTTGAACTCATTGGCGACATCATCTTCCATTCCAAATTCCCCGAGGTGGAGGTGGAGAAAGAAAAGGAGGTGATCTACGACGAAATCAATATGTATAAAGACTCCCCCGAGGAGCGTATATACGATGATTTTGAGGACCTTATCTTTGCTGGTTCGCAACTCGGCCACAACATTCTTGGGCGCAAACGGACCATATCCAAGCTACACTCCGAGCAGATACGCTCCTTCGTTGAGCGCAATTACACAACTGATAGGATGGTTTTTGCAACCATCGGTAACATCTCACCCAGCGCCTTTACGAAGGCTGTTGAGAAATACTTTGGCGCGGAATCGGCAACAACCAAAGCCAACGATAGGGTGGTGCCCGAGTTGGTGGAGCGCTTCGACAAAGTGGTTTCACACCCCTCGCACCATCAAGTGAGATGCATACTCGGAACTCGAGCCTATCCGCTGGAGGACAAGCGACGTCTGGCACTCATACTGATGACAAACATCCTCGGTGGCCCCTCGGCTGCATCACGTCTGAATGTGGCTCTCAGGGAACGTAATGCGTTGACCTACTGCGTTGAAGCATTGTACACACCGCTGAGTGACTGCGGTATGCTGACCATCTATTTCTCCTGTGACAAGGACAAAGTTGAGCAATGCAGGGAGGTGATTGACAAGGAGTTGCAACGAATTATGGAGCAACCGCTGACGCCTCGACAACTCTCCATTGCAAAGAAACAGTTCATCGGCCAATTCACAATCTCGGCAGAGAACAACGAGGCCTATATGCTCGGCGTGGGAAAGAGCCTGCTTGTCTACGGCGCAGTAGATAGCCTTGATGAGATTTATAGGAAAGTCGCCGAAATTACGCCCGAGGATATTATGGCTGTGGCACAAGACATCCTGCCAACCCTTTCAAGTCTGACATACAAATAATTAACCCCATTATGCCCACTACAAATCCGGAACTCGACAGATATATCCGCAACCTCTCCTCCAACGAAGATCCTCTGCTCGCCGAGCTTGAGGCAGAGAGCAATATGAGAGTGGTCCAACCTCAGATGGTCTCCGGCCACGTTCAGGGATTGTTCCTCCAAATGCTTACGAGGATGATTGCACCACGTAAAGTACTGGAAATAGGCACTTTCACGGGCTACGCGACACTGTGCTTTGCGGCAGGTTTGCCCGACGACGGAGTTGTTGATACGGTGGAAATTGAGGAGGAATTGGAGGGAATCCAGAGTGAGTTCTTTGCTCGCTCGCCCTATGGCTACAAGATTAGGCGTCACACAGGTTCGGCACTCGAGATTGTGCCCACGCTCGGTGAGTGCTACGACTTAGTATTTCTCGATGGAGACAAGAGGGAATACCCCGACTACTACAAAATGTTGATGGACAACGGTTTGATACGCTCGGGCTCCTATATTTTGGCCGACAACATTCTGTGGTATGGTAAGGTCACTGCAGAAAACATCAAATCCTCCGACCTGCAAACCCGAGGCATTGTGGAGTTCAACCGTATGGTCCACGACGATCCCAGGGTGGAAAATGTAATCATCCCTCTGCGAGACGGAATCAATCTCATCAGGGTGTTGTAATGCAAAATAAAAGGCGGCCTTCTCGGGCCGCCTTTTGTTAAACCACTCTCATTTACACGAGGTTGAGTTCCTTCTTCATCTGCTCGATCTTGGCATCCAACTGTGCGGAAACCTTGTCGTAGTCGGCAAGCGATGCCAAGGGCTCCTTCACGCCAAAGTAGAACTTAATCTTGGGCTCAGTGCCGCTGGGACGAATCGAAAGGATGGTGCCGTCGGCAGTAAGATACTGAAGCACATTGGATTTGTCAATCTCCAGAGGAGTGATATCGCCTGTGGTGGGGTTCAAAACTGTGGAGTTCTGGTAATCCCTGATGGCCACGATGTCCGAACCGCAAATCTGCTTGGGAGGATTGGCGCGGAAGTCAACCATCATCTGCTTAATCTCGGCTGCGCCCTCCTGGCCCTTGCGTACAACCGACACGAGGCCCTCCTTGTAGAAGCCATACTCCACATAGAGATCCTTGATGAGTTGGTAGAGCGAGGTGCCAATGCTCTTGGCCCAAGCAGCAGCCTCGGCAGCCAACGAGCAGGCCGAAACGCCATCCTTATCCCTCAGGAACGAACCGGCAAGGAAGCCGAAGCTCTCCTCACCTCCACCAATATATACATTACCTTTGGCCTCCTCGATACGGATAACCTTGGCGATGTTCTTGAAGCCTGTGAGGCAGTCGAAGTAGTTGACACCGAAGCTCTTGGCTACATCAGCCATCATCTCCGATGTAACAATGGTCTTCACGATATACTGCTTGCCGTCCAACATTCCATTGTCCCTCCAGCGGCGGCACATATAGTAGGTGAGCAGCACGCAAGTCTGGTTGCCATTGAGCAACACGAAATTGCCATTCTCATCGGGAACTGCGATGCCGATGCGGTCGCTATCGGGGTCGGTGGCCATAACAATCTCCGCACCCTCGCGAATACCCTGCTCGATAGCCATACGCATAGTGGTGCGCTCCTCGGGGTTGGGCGACTCCACGGTGGGGAAGTTGCCGTCGATGGTCATCTGCTCGGCAACAGTGGAGATGTTGGTGAAGCCATAGCGGCGCAACGATGCGGGCACAAGTTTGTGGCCACAGCCGTGGATGGGGGTGTAGACAATCTTCATATCGTGGTATTTGGCCACAGCCTCGGGCGAGAGCGAAAGGCCCTTAACCCTCTCGAGGTAGATGTTGTCGAACTCCTCACCGATAATCTCGATATTCTCGGGATTCTTGCCACAAATAATCTGGTCTACAGAGGTAATCTTATTCACCTCGTCGATGATGTTCTTATCGTGGGGAGCAATCACCTGCGAACCATCCTCCCAATATGCCTTGTAGCCGTTGTACTCGCGGGGGTTGTGCGATGCGGTAACCATAACACCGCTCTTGCAACCGAGCTCGCGGATTGCAAAGCTCAACTCAGGGGTGGGGCGGAGCGACTCGAAAAGATAGACCTTGAAGCCATTGGAGGCAAAAATGTCGGCGGTGCGCTCGGCAAACTCGCGGCTGAAGTTGCGGCAGTCGTGGCTCACGGCAACCTTAATCTCCTGACCCTCAAAGCATTTCTTGAGATAGTTGGCAAGGCCCTGTGTGGCCATACCTACTGTATAGACATTCATACGGTTGGTGCCTACGCCGAGGATACCCCTAAGGCCACCGGTACCAAACTCGAGATCCTGATAGAAACTTTCGGAGAGTTCTTTGGGGTCATTCTCCATCAAGTTGCGAATCTGTTCTTTGGTGTTTTCGTCGTAATTTCCGTCGAGCCATTTCTGTGCTCTGTCGAGAATGTACTGTTCCATAGTGTTTTACGTTCTTTATAAGTTATGTTTATAGTTTTCTGGGTATTCTATCCGAAAATAATATAGGCAAAGATACGATTTTTTTCGTCATTTCTCAATATCAGAGGATTAAAAAGAGGAGAAAAATGGTGGCAAAATTACGCTTAGCAATTTATTTTAATTTTACAATAGTTGGAACATATTTTTTTAATAAATTTATGCACAATTTTGTGCTCGGAAATCAACGTTACCCAATCCTTAAATGATAGCTAACACGACGACATATAGTGATGCGTGGCAGAACTGTTTGGCCCAAATCAAACAACAAACTACCGACGAGGAGTTTGTTAAGTGGTTTGAGCCCATAGTTCCGCTCGGCTACGATGGAAAGACTCTGCGCCTCCGACTTCCCAACGAGGACTTCGTCTTTCACATCGAGCGCAACTATATCCCCTCGTTGCGTCCTATCATCTATAGTGTCTTTGGCTCCAACACCAGCCTTCGTTACTCGGTACCCACTCCCGAGCAGAGTGTGGCAGAGCAACAGAAGGCCGCACAGGCTGCCACTGAGCAGATGGGGAAGGTGGTGGCTATGGGCGATACCACAAAGATAAAGAATCCCTTTGTAATACCAGGCATCAAAAAGCTCGAAATCCCTTCGCAGCTCAATCCCAGCTACACCTTCGACACTTTCATTGAGGGCGATTGCAATCGTTTGGTGCGTAGTGTTGGTTTGGCTGTCTCCATTGAGCCCGGCAAAACTGCATACAACCCTCTCTACATCTTCGGTGATTCCGGCCTTGGCAAGACCCACTTGGCCCAAGCAATCGGTATGGAGATCAAGCAGCGCCACCCCGAATTGCAGGTGCTCTATGTCTCGATGAATAAGTTCCAGGCACAGTATACCACCGCAATACTCAACAAGGAGCCAAACGATTTCATCAACTTCTACCAGATGGTGGATGTGTTGATTATTGATGATATTCAGGAACTTTCGGGCAACAAGAATAGCACCCAGAATGCCTTCTTCAACATTTTCAACCACCTTCACTTGACAGGCAAGCAGCTCATCCTCACCTCGGACAAGCGCCCCTCGGAGCTGAGCGACATCAACGATAGGTTGCTCACGAGGTTCAAATGGGGACTCGCAGCGGAGCTCAAGCAGCCCGACTACGAAACCAAGGTGAAAATCATTCGCAACAAGGCGGAAGTGCTGCGCGCAGACCTACCAGAAGAGGTCATTACCTATTTCGCAGAGAATATCAATGCCAACATTCGTGAGATTGAGGGCGCACTGTCGGCATTGGTGGCCAACTCCGAATTTCTCAATAGGAAAATTACACTCACCTTGGCCAAAGAGGTGCTGAAGATGTATGTGAAAATCAGCCCCAAGGAGGTGACCATTGAGCAGATTCGCAAGGTGGTGTGTCAATATCTCAACATTGAGGAGAGCGCCTTCGACTCGCCCAAGCGCACTCGAGAGATTGCCCAGGCAAGACAGATTGCAATGTACCTCTGCAAACAACACACCAAAGCCCCCCTCTCTGCAATTGGCGCAGCTATAGGTGGCAAGAATCACGCCACCGTGCTCCACGCCTGCAAGGCCGTCACCAATCTGATTGAGACGGACAAGAACTTTATGCAGACGGTGGAGGAGATTACCCGTCTTGTGATTGGAAAATAGAGGAACTTCCC
>JAFPBB010000043.1 GCA_017390585.1 Tidjanibacter sp.
ACTTCGATGGCGCACAAAACGCCTTCGTGTCGGCCTACCGCAAGCACCACAAGGATGGCTCTTTTGAGGTGAAGGTGGAGTACATCTCGTGTGGTTCGCTCGAGGATAAGGTGCTCATTCTCGTAGACCCAATGCTCGCCACGGGCACATCGCTCGTCTACTCCTATGAGGCTCTCGCGGCCAAGGGCGGCACCCCCAAGGAGTTGCACGTTGCGGCTGTGATTGCAAGTGAGGCGGGCGTGGAGTATGCCTCCAAACACCTGCCCCACAACACCCACATCTGGTGTGCATCGGTAGACCCCGAGCTCTCGGCGCAGAGCTACATCATCCCCGGCTTGGGCGATGCGGGCGACCTTGCCTACGGCTCCAAGCTCGACTAATCGGGCAGCGGAGGGAGCGATTCCCATAGCGGCAAAATAATAAGAGTGGGCGCGATGCAACAACATCACGCCCACTCTTTGTATCTTGTCGATTGCCCCCCTACAGAAGCGCCTTGAGGATTCCCTGCTTGTCGTAGCCACAGAGTCGCTTGAGCTCCTCCACGGAGGCGTGCTCCACAAACCTGTCGTCTATGCCAAGTCGGGTGATGTGGGGCGTGTAGCCGTGGTCGTTCATCCACTCACACACAGCGCTGCCGATACCACCGTTCAACACTCCATCCTCCACGGTCACCACCCTGCTGAAGGTGCGTCCCACAAAGTCGAGCATCTTCTGGTCGAGGGGTTTGGCCCAGCGCAGGTCGATGTGGCACACCGACACACCCTCGCCCGCAGCCATCTCGGCAGCCGCGGCACCGTCGAGAGCCGTGTGACCCAAAGTGAGCAGAGCCACATCTGTGCCCTCGCGGAGCATCTCGGAGCGTCCCACCTCGAGGCACTTCATCTCGCCCTCCTCCACACCTGCGGCACGCCCTCGGGGGTAGCGAATGGCAAAGGGGGAGTCGGCAAGGTAGGCTGTGTACATCATATCGCGGAGCTCCTGCTCATTGCGCGGTGCGGCTATGGAGATTCCGGGAATGGGTCGGAGGTAGGCGATGTCAAATTCGCCGTGGTGGGTGGCACCATCCTCGCCCACAAGTCCCGCCCTGTCGAGGCAGAAGACAACGTGGAGCCCCTGTAGGGCTACATCGTGGATGAGGTTGTCGTAGGCGCGCTGCATAAAGGAGGAGTAGATGGCGCAGAAGGGGATGAGCCCTCCCGCGGCCAGACCTGCGGAGAAGGTCACCGCGTGTCCCTCGGCAATGCCCACATCGAAGCAACGCTCCGGCTTGGCGGCCAAGAGGATATTCATAGAGGTGCCTGTGGCCATAGCTGCGGTGACTCCCACCACACGCTCGTCCCTCTCGGCCAGCTCGAGCAGAGCGCGTCCGAAGACATACTGATACTTTGCAGGGCCTGCACCCGAAGGTTCGCGCACACCCGTTGCGGGGTCGAACCTGCCGGGAGAGTGCCACACTGCGGGGTCGCCCTTCTCGGCGGGGAGGTAGCCCTTACCCTTGATGGTCATTGCGTGGAGCAACTTGGGACCCT
>JAFPBB010000044.1 GCA_017390585.1 Tidjanibacter sp.
GATGGAGGGCGGAGTGAAGGAGGGGCTCGTGGAGATTGCACAGAGGGGTTTCTATCCCAAGCGCTCCGCCGATGTCACCTTTGTGCTTATGCCCGATTGGTGTGAGTCGGGGGGTGAGGAGGAGACTCCCACAATTTCGCAATCGTTGCCCTATGCACCCTATCGTCGCACGATGATTGCCCTCTGTGGCGAAGGGGTGAAGAGTGGCGAGCGCAACGCCTCGAAGGTGGATGTGCGCTCCTTGGTGGTGACCCTCTCGGAGATTGCGGGAGTGGATGTGCCCCTCGGTGCCGAGTTTGAGCCGCTCGAAGGGTCCCGCTCGGATAGGTAGATGCAACCTCCGTGGCGAAAGGAAATCTGATTTAGGTGGAAACAAAAATAAAGAGAAATAAGATATGGAAAACTACGTTAAAGACGATGTGCAGGAGGAGATCATTGCCGACTTCGAGATGTTCGACGACCCCGATGACAAGCTCCAATATCTCATTGATATGGCAGAAGAGTGCCGCGAAATAGACCCCAAGCACAAAACCGAGGAGTATCTCATCGACGGCTGCCAATCGAGAGTGTGGATAGATGCCCAACTCGAGGGAGGAAAGGTCTACTTCTCCACCGACGCCGACGCGCTGATTGTGAAGGGCATCGCAGGGCTGCTCACTCGCGCACTCGGAGGTCGCACCCCCGAGGAAATCCTCTCCACGGAGTTGTATTTCATCGACAAAATAGGCATCCGCTCCTACCTCTCCCCAACCAGAGCCAACGGCTTAGGCGAGATGTTGCAGCAGATGAAGAGATACGCTTTGGCCTTCTCGGTCAAGGGCGAATAGTTTGGAACAGAACAAAAGGAAGAAAATAAGCATAGCAGAGGATGACACCCGAAGAGATTCAAAATGTCGAGCGCGAAATCGTAGACGTGCTGAAGAATATCTACGACCCCGAAATCCCCGTCAATATCTACGACCTCGGATTGGTCTATGATATCGACTACACCCCCGACGGAATGGTCCACATCCGTATGACCCTCACGGCACCCAACTGCCCTATGGCCGACTTCCTCGTGGAGGAAATCCACACCCAGGTGGCCAAAGTCAGGGGCGTCAAAGAGGTGGTTGTGGAGATCGTTTTCGATCCCCCCTGGGACAAAAATATGATGAGCGAAGAGGCTCTGATGGAGCTCGGAATGTTGTAGTCACACACGCCACATTGGCGTGGGCGCAGAGTGGAAGAGAGGGAGATATGAAGGTGGTCGGTTGGCACGAGTGTGCAGCACAGCTTGCGGCAGAGGAGCCTGTGAGATGCACCAAGATTCTGGAGGAGTTGGTCTCCGAACGACTTGGACGCAAGTGGCGACGAGTGCTGAGCGTGTGGGAGGAGTGCAGTAGGGATTGGAACGAAACGCTCTACCGTATGACAGCCTATGCGATGGGCGCACCTCGCCACAAGAGCCAATTCGAACTCTTGGCACGAAGGGTGAGCTATCTGATGTGCCTTAAGGAACGAGGCTCACAGAGTAGGGTGGAGGCGTTGTTGCTCGGCGCGTCGGGACTGATGACAGGCGAGTACTACGACGACTACCACCTGCGTCTCCAGGCCGACTATGAGTATCTCTGCAATAAGTATGGTCTGGTGGCGCTCAAGTCCAAGGAGTGGAATTCGGGGAGCACTCGACCCGCGGGCAGTCCTGTGGTGAGAATTGTGCAGATGGCAACGCTGCTCGCCAAGCCGGATTATTCCATCGATGCGCTGCTCGGACTCCGTGGCATCGAGGATGTGCGACGTTTCTTCGCCATCGAGCCGAGCGACTATTGGCAGAAGCGATTGGCTGCGGATGGCAATGGGGCGGGCGTGGGCCGACTCGGAATAGATAAGGTCTATATGCTGGCCATCAATTTGGTGGTGCCGATGCAGATGGCCTATGCCGAGGTGATGAACAAGAACGAACTGAGGCAGAGGGCAATCGCGCTGCTCGAGGAGGTGCCTGCCGAGCGCAACCGACTCGTGGGCAGGTGGACGGGATGCGGAGTGAAGTGTAGCTCCGGTTTCGATTCGCAGGCTCTCGTCGAACTCTCCACAATGTGCGACGAGGGAAGGTGTGGGGTGTGCCCACTTGGAAAACTGATAAAAAAGGCTTAATTTTACACGTTTTTGACCGCCTTAATTTCTGGCGCAGATTGGGCTAAGGTGTTGCTACCGAGCGCGTTGGGGTGGTTGAAAGAAACGGAAACAACGAAAATAACACAATAAGAACAACGAAAATGAGTGTAGTTCAGTCAATTCTCAAACTGTTCTTCGGAACAAAAAGCGATAAGGACCGCAAGGAAATCCAACCCTATGTGGACAAAATCATCGCCCTCTACCCCTCCGTAGACAAGCTCTCGAACGACGAGCTCCGTGGCCGCTCCACAGCTCTCAAGGAGGCTATCGCAGAGTTCATCCGCCCCGAGGAGGAGCGCATCGCCCGACTCAAAGTGGAGATTGAGGAGGATATCCCCATCGACAAAAAAAGCGCCATCTCGAAGGAGATCGAGAGCCTCACAGAGACCATCGACGAGAAAATCGAAAAGAAACTCGACGAAATCCTCCCCGAGGCATTCGCCATTATGAAATCTACGGCTCGCAGGTTTGCCGAGCAGGATGTGGTGGAGGTGACCGCCTCGCAGTTCGACCGCGACCTGGCCGCCGATAGGGATTTTGTGAACATCGAGGGCGACAAGGCGCGCTGGAACACCACCTGGACCGCAGGCGGCAACGACATCAAGTGGGATATGGTCCACTACGATGTGCAGCTCTTTGGTGGCGTGGTGCTCCACAAAGGTAAAATCGCCGAGATGGCCACCGGTGAGGGTAAGACCCTCGTGGCAACCCTCCCCGTATTCCTCAATGCGCTGGCCGGTAAGGGTGTCCACGTTGTGACCGTCAACGACTATCTGGCCAAGCGTGACTGCGAGTGGATGGGCCCGATGTATCAGTTCCACGGACTCTCGGTGGAGTGCATCGACAACTACCGTCCCAACTCCCCCGAGCGACGCAAAGCCTACGACGCAAACATCACCTTCGGTACGAACAACGAGTTCGGCTTCGACTACCTCCGCGACAATATGTCGATTCAGGCCAAGGAGCTCGTGCAGAAAAAACACCACTTCGCCATCGTCGATGAGGTCGACTCGGTGCTTATCGACGACGCCCGTACACCTCTGATTATTTCGGGTCCCGTGCCCAAGGGCGACGACCAGCTCTTCGACGAGTACCGCGACATCGTCGAGAGGCTCTACAACCTCCAGCGCAACTTGGCAAGCGACTGCCTGCTCAGGGCACGCAAGCTCATCGCCGAGGGTAAGAATGAGGAGGGTGGTGTGTTGCTGCTCCGCTCACACAAGGGTCTGCCCAAGAACAAGAACCTCATCAAGTTCCTCTCCGAGCAGGGTATGAAGGTGCTCCTGCAGAAGACCGAGGCCATCTATATGCAGAACAAGAACGAGCGTATGCCCGAGATTACGGACGAGCTCTTCTTTGTTATTGATGAGAAACTCAACTCCATTGAGCTCACCGACAAGGGCCACGAGATGTTGGCCAAGAGCGTGGGCGACGACAAGTTCTTCGTGCTCCCCGATATCGGCTCCGAGGTGGCTGCGCTCGAGAAGAGCGACCTCTCGCCCGAGGAGAAGGCCGCCAAGAAGGATGCCATCCTGGCCGACTACGCCATCAAGAGCGAGAGGGTACACACCGTCAACCAGCTCCTCAAGGCCTACAGTATGTTTGAGAAGGATGTGGAGTATGTGTTGATGGATGGCAAGGTGAAGATTGTCGACGAGCAGACGGGCCGTATTATGGAGGGTCGTCGCTACTCGGATGGTCTCCACCAGGCAATCGAGGCCAAAGAGAGGGTGAAAGTGGAGGCCGCAACCCAGACCTTCGCAACCATCACTCTCCAGAACTACTTCCGTATGTACCACAAACTCGCAGGTATGACCGGTACGGCAGAGACCGAGGCAAGCGAGTTCTGGAGCATCTACAAACTCGATGTTGTGGTCATCCCCACCAACCGTCCTATCGCGCGAGAGGATAAGGAGGACCTCCTCTACAAAACCAAACGCGAGAAATACAACGCTGTGGTCGACGAAATCGAGCGACTCGTCAAGGAGAAACGCCCCGTGCTCGTGGGTACCACCTCCGTGGAGGTATCGGAGCTGCTGAGCCGCATCCTCAAGATTCGCCACATCCCCCACAATGTCCTCAATGCCAAGCAGCACGCCCTTGAGGCTCAGGTTGTTGCCGAGGCAGGTAGGGCCGGTCAGGTGACCATCGCAACCAATATGGCGGGTCGTGGTACGGATATCAAGCTCTCGCCCGAGGTGAAGGCCGCAGGTGGTCTGGCCATTGTCGGCACGGAGCGTCACGAGAGCCGCCGTGTGGACCGTCAGCTCAGGGGCCGTTCGGGTCGTCAGGGCGATCCCGGTTCGTCGCAGTTCTTTGTGTCGGCAGAGGACGACCTGCTGCGTCTCTTCGGTGGCGACCGTCTCGCTTCGATGATGGATAGGATGGGACTCCAGGAGGGCGAGGTTATCTCGGCCAAGATGATGTCCAACGTCATTGAAAAAGCACAGAAGAAGGTGGAGGAGAACAACTTCGGCATCCGTAAACGCCTGCTCGAGTACGACGACGTGATGAACAAGCAGAGGACCGCAATCTACACTATGCGTCGCCACGCACTCCACGGTGAGGGTGTGGATATCGACCTGAACAATATGATTCTCTCCTTTGCCGACACCTTCGTGGCAACAATGAAGGGCGCCTCCTATGAGGCATTCTCCCTCGAGCTCATCCGTCAGGTGGCCATCCAGCCCACCTTCGACGAGGCAACCTACAACGGTGCAGATGAGCACGCCCTTGCCGAACTCGTCATTGAGGACATCCGCGCAGCCTATGCCCGCAGGGCCCTCATCGTGGCGCAGACCGCAATGCCCGTGATCCGCAATGTTGTGGAGAGCAACCAGCAGGCAGAGAATATGTATGTGCCCATCACCAATGGCACTCTCGTCTACAACGTTCTCGTCAACCTCAAGAAGTGTGTGGAGAACGAGGGCGCGGAGATCTACAAGATGTTCACCAAACTCGCTATGCTCACCACCATCGACGACAATTGGCGCGAGCACCTCCGCGAGATGGACGACCTCAAGCAGAGCGTTCAGAATGCCACCTACGAGCAGAAGGATCCCCTGCTTGTCTACAAGGGTGAGTCCTACAACCTCTTTGAGGCTATGGTCGACAAGATCAACCAGGAGGTTATCTCCATCCTGATGAAGGGCTTCATCCCCACCCGTGAGCAGGCCGAGAGTCGTCTCTCGCGTCGCCAGCAGGCACAGCAGCAGGTGGATGTCAACAAGTTGCAGGCCTCGCGTATGGCCGCAGCTGCCCAGGCCGGTCAGGGTGAGAAGAGTCGTCCTATGCCCGTTCACGTTGAGAAGAAGGTGCGTCCCAACGACCCCTGTCCTTGTGGATCGGGTAAGAAGTATAAGCACTGCCACGGCGCCTAAACGAATTTGACGGGCAACTACTGCGTTGCACTTCGACAAATCCCCTCCTCATTTACGTTGAGTAAACTGCGGAGGGGATTTTCTTGTGCGCCTTGTATTTATCCCGTCAAATTCGTTTAGGAGAAAGCGTTTGTTTTGGTGGGCAACTACTTCGCCCGACTGCGACAAATCCCCTCCTCATATACGTTGAGTAAACTGCGGAGGGGATTTTCTTGTGCGCCTTGTATTTATCCCGTCAAATTCGTTTGGGAGAAAGCGTTTGTTTTGGTGAGCAACTACTGCGCCCGACTACGGCAAATCCCCTCCTCATTTGCATTGAGCAAACTGCGGAGGGGATTTTCTTGTGCGCCTTGTATTTATCCCGTCAAATTCGTTTAGGAGAAAGCGCTTGTTTTGGTGGGCAACTACTTCGCCCAGACTTCGATAAATCCCCTCGTCATTTGCATTAAGCCAACTGCGGAGGGGATTTTCTTGTGCGCCGTCTCCCTTAGCAAGGGGCGGAGGGTTACTCGTCGTCGCGGTATTCGAGGAGTTCGGAGGGGGTACACTCCAGCTCGCGGCAGATGGCGTTGAGGGTGGAGAATCGTATGGCCTTCGCCTTGCCCGTCTTGAGGATTGAGAGGTTGGCGAGGGTGATGCCCACGCGCTCGGAGAGTTCACTGAGCGACATCTTGCGCTTGGCAAGCACTACGTCGAGATTTACGATTATCATACTGCTATGTTGTGTTGGGGGGTTAGATGGTGAGTTGATTCTCCTCCGCGAGGAGAGTGGCGCGGCGGTAGAGGATGGCCACGGCCAGCAGGAGTGCCGAGTTGAAACACATCTCCGTGGAGATGGCTATGTGGCGCACGCCGCTGATAATGTGGAAGTTGGCCTCACAGAAGTTGTAGACCACCCAGGGGAGTAGCGACCAGAACAGCAGACCCACGTTGGCCCTCACGAAGGGCGTGGTTTCGTTGTGGCGCAGGTTGAGCAGGAAGCGACAGAGCATTGCGAGGAGCGCGACGAGGCCTAGGAGGCGCAGCGCAACGACTGCCACCTTCAGCCCTCCTGCCACAGACCAATCAATCGTGGGTTCCCAATCGCCTGTGGCGATGAAGTAGGTCTGGATGGCGGCGCCTACGAGGTGGAAGAGCGCGAAGGCGAAGAGTAGGCCCCACGCTACGAGGATGGTGATGCGATGTGATTTGTTCATAATAGTTGTTGTTTTGATTGTTTTGGGATAAATACTTATCGTTATTCGATACAAAGGTAGGGATTGTTTTGGAATTTCCAAACGAAAAACGAAAAATAATTATCGAAAAACGATAATTTGTCGGTGCGGTTGGGTTCTCGGCAGCGAATGGATGCGCGTGGAAGGTGTGAATGGGGTGGTGGGTGAGTGGTTGGGGTTATATATATTATATATAGGTATGCCGGGGGCGGCGGGCTTGGGGCGCGATTGCACAACAGTAGGTAGGGCTATGTGCAGAGGGGTGTGTGGCGGTGGGGTTGTCCGCGTGGTGCTGAAGAGGACCGCGAGGTGGCAGGGGAGGGGTATAACAAAAGGGGCCTCACAGATTGTGAGGCCCCTCCGTCAGTTCGCACGCAGGGTGCAAACTATTTAACCGTGTTAACAATTTTCTCGAAAGCCTGGGGGTGGTTCATCGCGAGGTCGGCAAGAACCTTGCGGTTCATAGCGATACCCTTAGCGTGGCACTTACCCATAAACTCGGAATAGGTCATACCGTTCATACGAGCAGCAGCGTTGATACGCTGAATCCACAAGCTGCGGTAGTTCCTCTTCTTCTCTTTGCGGTTGCGATAGGCGAACTGCAAGCCTTTCTCGACAGTGTTTTTGGCTACTGTCCAGACGTTTCCCCTTGAACCAAAGTTACCTTTGGCAAGTTTTAAAACTTTTTTTCTGCGAGCTCTCGATGCTACAGCATTTACTGATCTTGGCATAAAAATTTTAAGTTTTAATCGAAAGATTAGCGGCGGGTTTCTCTCCCACTCTTCGGGGCTAATTCTCTCTTTGGTTAAACAATTGCTCTACGGGTTAATTACTTAACGAGGAGCTTGCGAAGTTTGTCTGCATCGGCGGGAGTTACGATTGCCGAGTAGTCCAAATTGCGTTTACGTTTGGTAGATTTCTTGGTGAGGATGTGGCTGTGGTAAGCGTGTTTCCTCTTAATCTTACCGGTGCCGGTGAAGTCAAAGCGTTTCTTCGCGCCGGCGTTAGTTTTCATTTTTGGCATTTCGATAAAATTTAATGGTTAAACAGCCCGCAAAGATACTAATAAAATTCAAAATGCAAAATTCAAAATGCAAAATGCAAAATTTTGTTGGCTTTCGGCGAGCTACCCCAATATACTCCTCCTATGACTCCCCCTCTAAGTTAGAGGGGGTGGCACGGAGTGCCGGGGGCGTGTGTTCTCCTCCCCTACGAAAGGGGAGGACGGGAGGGGTGGTCGAAAACTGCGTGCGCGGCCTCGCGCACAGGCGTGTGTAGAGGGTAGACACGGTGAAGAGATACGAAGTATCTCGCGGAAAATTTTTGGGCGACTTTTTATAAAAAGTCGCAAAACAAACCGCGACGAATGTCGCACAAGAAGAAAAGCGACGTCAGTCGCAAACTAATTTTGAATTTTGCATTTTGAATTCCAATTTCTCACCACCTTTTTGTAAAAGCAAAAAAATGCGTTACCTTTGCAGCGCAACA